>JAADIB010000270.1 GCA_013151565.1 Chlorobiota bacterium | reverse complement strand
TTTCAATAAGGAAATATATATAAATTGAAGTTATTATGAGAAAGGTATGAGATAATTACTGTTAAAGTATTAACTTCTTTTTTACCATAGAGACATGGAACGTCAATGCTTGTTACGTTATGATAGAAATGCATAACAACCGGTCAAGTATGGACTTGACCACATTGCAAAAATTCACCGCAGAGGCACGGAGACGCAAAGAAAAGAGCATAAATTATTTCGAGCGAAGTCGAGAAATGAGAGAATCTGTTTTTTCACTACGGTGTGACCGTAACGACTTCTAGAATTGCCATGGCATTTATACCGTGGAGAAAATAACAAAATAGTAAAATGGGTCTTAATCCAAATTAAAAACACTTTTTAAAAACCTCCGACGTTTTGGAAACGTCGGAGGTTTGAAATGGAAAAAATTCGACCTCTTTAAAAATTAGGGATTTCTTTTTTAAACTCTTTGCGTCTCTGTGACTCTACGGTGAATAACATGGCTTTAAAAGAGGGAAGGCTGTCATGGTAGAGGGCGGAACCATAACAACATGTTTTGTTATAGTTGAAAGATTGTAAAACAAACTTCCCACTATAATTTTTTAAAAAAACAATAGAATTTTTACCCAACTATGCAATTTCACCTTTTAGCAAAGTAATTTGGAAAGTTGTTCCTTCTTTAATAACGGTATGTTTAACAAATATTTTACCTTTATGATAGTCTTCAATAATCCTTTTTGAAAGGCTTAATCCCAATCCCCAGCCTCTACGTTTTGTACTGTAGCCTGGGCGGAAAACATCTTTACGATGTTTTAAGTCGATGCCTTTACCGTTGTCCGAAACTTCAATAAAAACATGTTTTTCATCTTCGGAAATTTTAAAATTGATTTGACCTTTTTGTCTTTCAATTGCGTCAAGTGCGTTTTTAATAAGATTCTCAATAACCCACTCGAACAACTCAACATTTAGCATAACCTCTATATCTTTCGAACCGGATAATAAAATACGGATATTTTCTCTTGAACTCGGCAGCCTGCGGTTGAAGTATTCAATGACTTTGGATATTACTTCCGTCAGGTTTTCCTTTTTGAAAGATGGCTTAGAACCAATTTTAGAGAACCGATTTGCAATTTTGTTCAGCCTTTCAAGATCATTACTCATTTCATCCGTAATATCTTCCACTTTAATTGGATTATCGGAATTGATCTTCAATATTTCGTTCCAACCCATTAAACTTGAGATAGGTGTACCTAATTGATGAGCTGTTTCTTTTGCCATTCCAACCCAGATGTTGCTTTGCTCATTTTTCTTCAAATAACTGAAACTGAAATAAGCGATGATGATGAACATTACAGCAAATAAAATTTGCAGATAAGGATAATATCTTAAAGCGGTTATTAAATCCGAATCGCCGTAGTATATTTTAGTTAATACAACATCATTTTCGCCATAAACTTCGATAGGTTCATTGATTTCACCAAACTCCTTGATCTTTTCTTGAAGGAAAGCTATTAATTGATTTTGAGTCCAAGTAGAATCAATATCGAGATTTCTAACACCTCCGCTCATACCGTCCAGTGCAACATTATTTAATGAATCGGTAAGGATTAACGGAAAATCGATTCTTTTAATAACATCCAGCAGAAAAGTAAAATCAGTATTCGTTGTATTCAAATCAGCAATCTGCTGCAGACTAGAAGCATACAGCTGAGCGATTTGGCGTTCTCTTGATTCTAGCTTTTGGATTAATGATTGTGTGTAAATGTATGTAGCTAGTGCAATTATCATTGCAATAGCAAGCAGCACAATTTTTATTTTAACGGATGCCGGTCCCCCGGCCATCTTAGTTCTCATTTGATTCAGCTTAAGAAATTTTGCAGCAGAAAAATACCATTTTAATAACGGCTATTCAAGAATTATGATACTGTATTATAATTCGATAGTCTGGCTTCGTTTTGGTCCAACTGAAATTATACTAATTTCAAATCCGGATTTCTCTGAAATGAAACCAAGATAATTTTTTGTTTCAGCCGGAAGGTCATAGTAATTTCTAATTTCTGTTATATCTGTTTTCCAGCCCGGTAATGTTTCATAAATCGGTTTAACTTTATCCAGAATATCAACTGAAGTAGGAAAGGAATGTAATCTTTTCCCATTGAGTTCATAACCGATACAGACTTTGATCTCATCCAGGTTGCTGAGAACATCAAGTTTGGTTATTGCTACTTTACTTATCCCGTTTATCATTCTTGAATAGTTTAAAAGGAAAGTATCGAACCAGCCGCATCTTCTCGGACGTCCGGTAGTAGCGCCGAATTCATGTCCCCATTGTCTTAATTGCTCACCTTTTTCCCCGTGTAATTCGGTTGGGAAAGGTCCCAGACCCACACGGGTAACATAAGCTTTAACAATTCCAATAACAGAAGTGACTTGAGTAGGCGGAATTCCAACACCGGTGCAAGCTCCGCCGGATGTCGGGTGTGATGAAGTAACATAAGGATATGTTCCGTGATCTACATCAAGAAGCGCACCTTGAGCGCCCTCCATCAGAACAGATTTCCCGTCTCTGATAGCTGCATCCAAGTATGAAGGCACATCAGTAATATACTGATCAATAGCTTCATCAAAGGCAAGATATTCTTTAACTATAGCATCAACGTCAAGTTCTTCTTTATCGTACAATTTTTTAATTATATTATTCTTCTCTTCAAGATTTGCTCTTATCTTTTCTTCTAGGATCTTTTTATTCAAGAGATCAACAATCCTGATGCCTTTTCTGTCATATTTATCAATATAACATGGTCCGATGCCTCTGCCTGTTGTTCCTATTTTGTTATCGCCGCTTTCGCGAATGGAATCGAGAATTTTATGATAAGGCATAATAAGATGAGCATTCTGGCTGATGAATAATCTACCTTCAATGTTTATGCCGTGTTCTTCGAGGAATTTTATTTCATCGAGTAATGCATTCGGATCGATAACAACACCGTTACCGATAACACATTCACGCCCTTCGCGCAGAATCCCTGACGGAATGAGATGCAGTATATATTCTGTATCACCTATAACAATTGTATGTCCGGCGTTAGCGCCACCCTGGTAGCGGGCAACTATATCATACCGATCACTTAAAATATCAACAATCTTTCCTTTACCTTCGTCGCCCCATTGGCTGCCGACTAATACAGACACACTCATTTTGATCTCAAATTTAGATTTTTAGAAAATGTTTTTTTATTTTTAAACGAGAAGTTACTTGGTGAAACTCTCCGCGGCTTCATCAACAGAATTATAGTTATCAAATATTGTAATTAACTTTGTAATTACTAAAAGACTATTTATCTTCTCAGTAGCGTTAGCTAAAACCAAAGTACCGCCGCCGTTCTTAACCGATGTGTATCCGCTGATCAGCATGCCAAGACCTGTACTATTCATAAATTTCACACCGCCAAGGTCAACTATTATATTCTTTTTATTTTCTTCCAGTAATTTATGTAACAGATCTTGAAATTCTTGAGAATCTGGACCGCCCATTACATTTCCCTTTAGTGTAATTACAACCGCATCGTATTTTTCGCTTGTTTTAATTTTCATAGCAGTTCCATATTTATTTATTAAAAAAGTACTTTTTAATTTAGTGAAAAGGAAATTAATATAATTAAATATAAATAATTATATTGTCTGTTAAGTTATTGAAACTGTTTGAAAAAATAAAGATATAAATCAAATTTCGTGAGCTATTCAGTAAAATTGAATGGAACATTGACTTTTTTATGCCGTCTAACAAGAACAAATTAACTAATAAAGGAACAGAGGATAAAAATCCGCCTCAAAGTGAAGATCAAGATTTTATATTGATCAGAGCTTATATTGACGGAGATGAAGCGGCATTTGAAAAATTATTAATGCTTCATAAAGATAAGGTTCGTAATTTGATCTTTCTTACATTGGGTGATTCTGAATTTGTTGACGACATAATTCAGGATGTTTTCATAAGTGTTTATCATAAGATAAAAGAATTTAGATTTGAATCTAAATTTACGACATGGCTTTACAGGATTACGGTGAATAAATGTCGCGATTATCTTAGAAAGAAACGGGTGAGAAGTATATTTACACCGATAAAAGACTCTCATGAAAACATTCAATCTACGGCGATGAGGACTGATATTGATATTCCTCAACTGGTAAGAAAAGCAATTGAAAGATTGCCTGAAAAGTTGAGAATACCTTTAATTTTGCGTGACATGGATGGATTCAGTTATAGCGAAATTGCTGAAAAACTTGACTGTGAAGTCGGCACTGTAAAATCAAGGATATTCAGAGCGCGAGAAAGTTTAAAAGCTCTATTAGAACCTTACCAAAGAGAGATGAATTTATAAATCGTCTGATTGTTTTGGAAATTCTCTGGAATTTTTATCTCATTAAATAATGATTGAAATAAAAAATGTCTTTTGATTCAAACAATAATGAAAATACATCGGGAATTAAAAAGTACTTACCGATCGGCGGGTTGATAATACTCACGATTTCTTTAATGATTTACTTCGGTATTGACCAATTCAGTAGATCTTCCGAAACCAATCAAAATAATTTGTTAAGTGATCTATACTCAAGAACATTAAAGCCAATTTTCGTTAATGAAAAATTGACAAAAGAGGATGTTCTAAATTTTGCTTTATATAACAATCTTCCCATTGATAAAAAAGAGAATAAAATTTTAGAAGTTAAAAATGATTCTTCAGGGAATGAAGTAATTGAAGTAAGAAAAACAGAGATAAAAGGAAACACTGATAATTACTCAAAGTTTGTTGACAAAATGGAGTTAAATGGTAAACAGAAAAATGAACTGGATAGTTTACTGGAAGAATTTAAGCAGAATATAACAAACACAATTTTTTCCGATGATCATAAAACTCTTGCTGTTGATACACGAATCGGATTATTGCATCAGGTATTAAGAACCGAGATCTCCGATTTTATTTCGAGGGTAAAAGCCAAGGAAAATGTCGCAAGTATTTTTACTGAAAGCACACTTGAGAATTTCAATAAAGTAATTGAGAATGAAAGAAATAAATCTGTAAGGAATTATATCTTTTTTACTCCTGATACAGTTATCCATTCAGACGCTGAATTTGTTAGAGGAAAATCTTCTCAACCGGTTAACAAAGAGGAACCCTCTGTATTCCTACCTGTATTAAAGGTAATTCCTGAAAGTGATAAAAATGAAAGTATAGCAAAGGAAGAAAATGGTTTTTCATTTAAAATAGATTCAAATGTTGTTAAGGTTATTTTGACAGAAAATTTTCTTAAAGATCTGGATATTGAAAATTACAACGAGCTTAAATCGGTGTTGGACAGCAGTTCAAATAAATTTGAGATTTCCATTGGTCTGCCTAGTAAAAAGGGCATGCACATAAGCATTTCGGGTTCTAATCCCGATTCAGCCGATGAATTTCGCTATGAATTTAATCTTGAAGATTTTGGGAATGTGATAAATAATGCCGTAGATATTCCTTCGCAATCATCAGTTGAAGATTGGGTTGAATTTGGTGCTAAGATGGGTTCACTTGCAGTTAAGTTACAGGAGCTAGAACTTGATTCATTAGATAGTGTTGAGTATAAATAAAATGTTCAAACTTGACATAGAAAATAGCACGCAAAAAAGGAAACTTGAATATTTAATTCTGGCTTTAATTATTCTACTGCTTTACAAGTTCCTTTATCCGACTATTGACGATACAATATTCTCAATAATCAATGATCTGTTTATTTATATAACTATTGCCGTTGGATTTTATTACGCAGCTGAGTTTACAAGCACAAAGTTGTCCAATCCAATTTCCTTGGTGCTGAATGTTGGAATACTTACTGCGATACTTTTCTTTTTGACATCATTATCTTCCGTGTTATTTGACAGCTTTGGAAATATTGATGAAGTAAGTGGTTTAGGTTATACAATTATTTCAGTTATTGTATCTTTGATCTTTATCTCATTTACAACGTACATTTTATCAGCTATACGCGAATTATTTTTTCTTAGGCAGAAAAGACCTACTGAAAAATATTTTAATATTATGCTGGCTGCAATTGCTGTAGCCTCAATTTCTGCAACTCTGGCTTACATATTCAAAGAACTTCAGTTTGTAGAAAAAACATTTTATGTCGTTTCAATTGTGCTGATTGTGCTTAATTCGTTTAGGGTTTCGTGGATTGCATTCCTGACAAAACGGCAAAAATTATTTCTGCTTTTTCTATCTAGTATAATGTCAGTGCTATTCTCATTGAACGCTATATTGCTAAGCGAGACAAATATTATTGAACAAGTTCTTTTCAATTTCTCAACTGGTGTAGATGTATTCATCAGGCTGGTAATGCTTTATGGAAATATTTATTTTGGAATAGTTTTTATTACAACGCTTTTCCACCTTCCAACGGCTGGAGCGTTTGATCAAAAATCAGAAGAAGTATCATCGCTTATCGATTTGAGTAAGTTGATGACTCAAGTTCTTGACTTCAAGGAGTTGGGCGACAGCATTACTTTGGCAACAAACAATGTCTGCAATTCTGATTCGTCATGGCTGGTTACCGAAGAAGATTCTGAACATGAACTGGTTTCAGTCAGTAATATCGGGTATGTTGAAGCTGATGGGATCACGCGCGAGATTCTTAATGAAATCGAATTGCCTATCAACAAACTTATCACACTTAATAAAAAGGCTGTCAAAGTTAAGATCAAAGACGACACTAGAACCTTTATGTTTCACTCACTGGTAGTAGTGCCGCTTAAAGTACATAAAAAAAATAACGGGTATCTTTTCGCAGTAAAACGTCAGAAGTATTACTTTGATGTTGATGAGAAAAAGGCTCTTGGGGCATTTGCCGATTACGCAGCCGTTGCATTAGAGAATGCTAAACTGATCAAGGAATCGATATATAAAGAAAGACTTGAAAGTGAACTGGATGCCGCAAGGGATATTCAGTCAAGGATTCTGCCTGATGAAACACCACAATGTGACGAACTTGATGTTGAAGCGTTGTTTGTTCCTGCGTTTGAAGTCGGCGGTGATTATTACGATTTCTTCGAACTCGATGATGATAAACTTGGATTTGTAATTGCAGATGTATCCGGCAAAGGAATTTCAGCTTCGTACATAATGGCAGAAGTGAAAGGAATCTTTGAATCCCTTTCCCGAGTGATCGAAAGCCCAAAGGAGCTATTAATAAAAGCAAATGATATTCTAAAACATAGCCTGGGCAAAAAAGATTTTGTTACCGCTCTTTACGGTGTAATAAATATTAAAAGCGGTAAAGTTGTTTTTGCACGAGCCGGACATATGCCTCTGGTGGTTTGTTCGGGGAAAGATATAAAATCATTGAAGCCAAGAGGTATTGGACTTGGGCTTGATTCGAGTGAAATATTTAGTACACATATAGATAATATGGAATTTCAATTAAATAATAACGATATTTTAATTCTTTATACTGACGGGGTTACAGAATCACAGAATTCGAACGACGAAGATTTTGGAGAAGAAAGATTTTATGAGACTATTGTTAATAATTGTAATGAGGAATTGAGTCTCCTTACTAACAAGATCTTCAGGAAAGTAATTTTATTTTCGCAGGATAAAGAGCAGCACGATGACATAACCCTAGTTTTATTTAAGTGGAAGAATAATAACAAAATGATTGGAGAAGTTTAATGGCTGATTTCAAAGTATCATCCAGAGAGCAAGGTCAAGTGCGCATCATTGATGTAAGAGGATATCTTGATGCCCACACTGCGCCGGAACTAGAAAACGAATTCAATAAATTGATTGATAACGAACAATTTAAAGTTGTAGTTAATTTCAATGACTTGAATTACATAAGTAGTGCCGGGCTAGGTGTGTTCATGGCTTATGTAGAGACGATGCGGGAGCATAACGGCGATATCAAATTTTCCAACCTGAAAGATGATGTATACAACATCTTTGATCTTTTAGGATTCCCCGTTCTTTACGAGTTCTATGACAAGGAAGAAGACGCAATTGTAAAATATAATCAATAACTGTTAATTTGAAAATTAAAGAAAACATAGAGAACAAAGAACTTATAGTCAATAGTTCTACCGATAATTTATCGGAAGTGCGTACTTTTGTGCAGGCTATGTGGAATTCGTACGGCTACGATGAAAAGAAAGGAAGAAGTGTTGTTATTTCAGTTGATGAAGCTTGTACTAATATTATTAAGCACGCTTATCATTTTGACACGAACGGAATTATTAAAATAAAAGTTAAAAGTAAAAAGAATAAGTTTATTGTAAAAATAACCGATACCGGAAGTCATTTTGATCCTAACCAGATCCCCGAACCGAACATTCCCGAGCGCCAGAAAAGCAAAAAAGGCGGAGGACTGGGAATTTACTTGATGAAAAAATTAATGGACGAGGTGAAGTATTCAAATAAAGGGAAGAAAAACGAATTAATTTTAGTTAAATACCTTAACTGATAATTATGCAAACCGATCATAAAATTGTACTCAGAAACCTGTCTGCACTTGTAGATTTCAGCAACCTAATAAACTCCAGCCTGGATATTGAATTTATCCTGAATAATCTTTTACTTACATGTTTTGGGAAATTCCACACAAGCAGAGGGGCGGTTTATCTTGCTGATAAAAGCGGCGCTCTCCGTTTGAGCGCAGAAAAAGGGATCAAAAAAACTCATGATTATATTCCATTGGAATTGAATATTCACAGTTATAAAACTGATAAAGAATTCATCAATTATTTAAAAGAAAATAAAATTGTTCTAGTTCAGGAGATCAACTCAGATAAGGACATTATCGGATTGATCTTACTGGGCGGAAGACTTACGGGTGAAGAATACTCCGAGGATGATAAAGATTTTCTCCAGACGTTTTTGAATATCTCTGCTACCGCAATACAGAATTCCACAAGTGTGTTAGAGCTAGTTGATCTAAATAAAAATCTTGATACAAAAGTGCAGCAGTTAAGTACGCTGTTTGATCTGAGTAAGGAATTCAGCGCGATTTTAGAAATCTCTCAAGTGAGTAAACTGCTTGGATATTCAATTATCGGTCAGTTATTAGTTTCAAAATATGCTGTCGTAATTATTAATGAAGCGGGGTTTGAAGTTTTAGATTCTAAATTCCCTAAGGATATTCTCAAGAGGACACTTTCCGATCTTGATTTTCTTACACTAAATTCTCCGATAAGCTGTGATGAAACGGAAGATAAGAACTGTCAGAAATTAAGCGAGATCGGGATCGAGCTTATTGTTCCAATGCAGATCAAGCAGAACACAAAAGGGCTTATTCTTTTGGGTAAAAGAATTGTGGGCGGCAGTTTCTCTAAATCTGATATAGAATTTGTATCCTCACTCGGTTCCTTGGCAATAATTTCAATAGAAAATAGTCTGCTGTTTGAAGAAGCGCTTGAAAAACAGAGGTTGGAAAAGGACCTTGAACTTGCAAAAAAAATTCAGCAGAATTTATTGCCGAGTAAACTCCCTAAAATGAAGAACTTTGAAATTGCTGCATATAATCAAGCTGCAAAGCAAGTTGGCGGAGATTATTACGATGCGATCCGTCTGGATGATAATAGAGTGTTGATCTCGATCGGGGATGTATCTGGAAAGGGGGCACAGGCTGCACTCCTTATGGCTAATTTACAGGCGTTTCAAAAATCTATAAGTAAATTAAACAATGATCTCATTGATGCGTCTAACTTATTGAACGATCTGGTTTCGGAAAATACAACCGATGGAAGATTTATCACCTTTTTTTGGGGGATCTTGAATGACGAGACGAAACAGTTTGAAAGTGTGAACATGGGACATAATCCGCCGCTTCTGATAAGGAATAGTAAAATTCAGAAGTTAAAACTCGGCGGTATGATATTAGGAGTTATGCCAACGCTTACTCCGTATAAAAGCGAGGTGCATGAGCTACAGAAAGATGATATTTTGATTTTATTCACTGATGGTATAACGGAAGCAATGAATTCAAGTAATCAAGAATATAGCGACGAACGTTTAG
Source organism: Chlorobiota bacterium (assembly GCA_013151565.1). Lineage (GTDB taxonomy): Bacteria > Bacteroidota > Ignavibacteria > Ignavibacteriales > Melioribacteraceae > SZUA-22. Next base: position 8,140 of record JAADIB010000270.1, on the reverse strand, counting down.
AAAAATTGGCAACTGAATTAAACGTTGATAATGCTGACGAAGCGCTTAAAATAATTCTTGATGATGTTAAAAAGTTCACCGGCAGCACAGAGCAGTCGGATGACATTACAATATTAGTTGTGAAAGTAAATTAATATGCAAAAAATTGAAAATATATTATCAAAGTACCGACCTAAACTGTTAGCTCCTTTCACGCTGCTTATGCTGGTTTTGGTTTTGATCAACTTTTATTTCATTTTTGAAATTACCCCGCAGCCAAATGATGAGTGTATTTGGTATCCGAAAACTATTGCAAAAGACAGCGTAGGATATTTTTTCGGAGATGTAAAATTTAAAGGTGTGACTTGGAAAGCAGGGATTAGAGATGGTGATCAACTGATTGCAATCAATGATAAAGTGATTGTACATCTTTACGATGCAAGTTTAGAACTGAATAGAATGGACAGCGGTGATTCCGCGAAATACACTGTTATGCGGGGCGACCAACAGATTGAAACAAAAGTTGAGGTAAAGAAACTCATCCAGTTTGGCGGATTGGCATTTGCAATTCTAGCGCTTATCTGGCTGCTAGTCGGGTTTGTTGTAATCAAAGCTAAACCGCAAGGTGAAACACAAGTTACGTTTTTCAGAATTGGGGTTCTGCTGGTTTTATTTTCCAGTTTTAATTTATTATTAACTCAGAACATTAGAAACCCAATTTATGATTATCCAATTTTGGCCTTAATTGCCGATCAGTTTTGGACAATAGGTTCACTCTTTTTGCCGTTTTTAATACTTAAGTTCTTTTGGATATTCCCGAACCGATTTGCATTCTACCAGAAAAAATGGATTGAAAAATTATTTTTCTACCTGCCGCTAACAGTGTATGTATTGCTAACAATATTTAAGATCGTATTTGTCTATTCCGGGGAAATCAATCCGTTTAAGTTTTATGGTCTTTTATCTTTTATAGCCTTTCTGCTTTTCGCATCTGCAGCAATTATTGGATTGATATCACTGTTCATAAACTATTTGCGGATGGAGAATAAAAAAGATAGAGTGCCAATTTTCGTGATATTGGTTTCATATACAATCTCAATTTTGGCTGTTGCATACACCCTCATATTGGTACGTACAATTAATTCATCGGTGATGTACAATCAGCCTGAGTATTTTACTCCGATCATCTTAATTGCTATACTGCCGTTGGCTTTCGGCTACTCAATATTCAAATACTCTTTAATGGATGTTTCCGATCTGGTTAAAACTACGGTATTATACGGGGCGGCAATGACTACTGTGGTGGGTACATACTTCTTAGTGATCTACTTATTGGGACAATCATTAAGCAATGCTATAGGAACTCAATACCAAGTTATAATTGCCGGAATTATTTTTGTTGTTTTTGCTCTAATTTTCCAGTCAACAAAAGATCGTTTTCAGAATTTAATAACTAAGAAATTTTATCCGGAGCAATTTGCTTATCAGAAAGTTCTTTTGAAATTCAGCAATGATATTGTTTCAATCCTAGGTTTGGAAAAAATATTAAGCTCAACAACTAATACATTTGTCGAATCGCTTAAGTTAGCCATCTTTGGAATACTTTTGAAGGATACTGAAACATCAGTTTACAAGTTGAAAGATGAGGTGGGATTTAAGAATAAAAATTTTAGTCTGACTTTGGATGAAGATAAAATATTTAAATTACTAGAGACAAAGCAGAAGTCTAAAAAACTCCAAGTGATCGAGGATTCGGAGTTTGCAGAAGTCTTTTCGGAAGAGGAGAAAAAGATTATTGAAGAAGGAATTTATACAGTTATTCCCTTGATAATTAAATCGAAAATTATTGGTTTGCTTTTATTTGGATTAAAATATTCCGGTTCCAGATTTGCGGGTAAAGATGTCGAACTACTTGTTGCTGCGGCTAACCAAACTGCTGTTGCAATAGAAAATGCTAGATTATATGAATTGGAAAGGAAAAAAATAATATTGGATCATGACCTGGCAAAAGCGAGAGAAATTCAAAAAAGTCTGCTGCCGGCAATAATTCCGCAAGTTAACGGATTGGAAATAAGCGGTACTATGATACCGGCTATGCAGGTCGGTGGGGATTATTTTGATATTATCAAGATCAGCGATTCCAAAGCGTTTGTTATTGTGGGTGATGTTTCGGGTAAGGGTTTATCGGCATCATTTTATATGTCAAAGCTGCAGACAATGATCCATCTTTACTGTAATGAGCAGAACACTCCGAAAGATATTTTGTCAAAGATTAATCGCACTATTTATGCTGAGATAGAAAAAAACTGGTTTATAACTTGTGTGGTTGCATTGTTCGATATGGATATGAAAACGATGAAGGTTTGCCGCGCGGGACATACACCCCTTATCCGGTTGAAAGAAGGCGAGATTTCTGAGATCATACCGACTGGAATTGGTATAGGACTTGAGCAAGGTGATATTTTCGAGAACCAATTAGAAGAACTTGAACTTAATCTTGAATCGAATGAGCTTTATGTTTTTTATTCTGATGGTATTACAGAGGCAATGAATTCAAAAAAAGAATTTTTTGGAGAGAAGAAATTTAACGATGTCTTAAAATTAACCGGGGAAAAAAGTACCTCAGCAATACAATCGGAAATTCTTAACTCGCTTAAATTATTCAGAAGCAATGCCGAACAGAATGACGATATTACTTTTGTTCTAGTCAAAATAAAATAGTTGTTATCCCTTTTTTGCAATAGCATATTTGCTGCAAAATCTAACTAAAATTAACTCTCGGATAGTTACGTACTTTTGACCAATTTATTTCACAAAGAATTAAAATATTTAGTCAATATTTTAATAACTTTAAAGTTATGTTTATTAAAAAAGTGTGTTATTTTTGATACGAAAAAATATATTGATAATAGCTGTGCTGATAACTTCATCTGTATCATATGGACAGTTTAGCAAACAAGTCGGATGGATGAGTAAATTTGGATTAGCAGGTGGACTAACCGCAACATGGATGTTCCCCAATTATGATGATATAAACAAACAATTGCCCGCTTTAGGTATCAGCGAAAAATTTGAAGGCGGTTTATTGACTTGGGGCGGCAGCGGTTATGTTTATTTGATGATAATCAATAATGTTAGAGTCGGTGGAATGGGTTACGGAGGTTCAAGTTCTGTTTCCAGCAATATAGATGGTTTTAACAGAGAAGTTATTTATGGACTTGGCGGTGGAGCTTTTACGATAGAATATACTTTCCCGTTCATTAAACGAATTGCTGTTTCTGTTGGTGGAATGATCGGCGGCGGTAAGCTGACGATTGAGCAGTATCAGAGCAGCGGTGATTTTTCGTGGCAGGGTACTTGGGATGAATTCAATAATTCTGATGGGTCGAGAAATATAAACAGTATAATTAAAAACAATTATTTTACTCTAACTCCCACATTAAATATTGATGTTCCTCTAACAAGATTTCTCGCTATTCGTGTTGGTACTGGTTATCAATTTACTATGAGTGAGAGTTGGACGGTCAATAATGATCAGACAATTAGTGGTATGCCGAGTTCGCTTAACGGTGATTCATTTTTTATTCAAACGGGAATTTACTTGGGATTTTTTGCTTTTTAAGTTTTGAACCGCCGAGAGGCAAAGGCGCGAAGAATATAATAAACCTTAGCATCTTAGCAACTCTGCGGTTAAAAAGAAAAAGGGAAATATGAAGAATTTATTAGTTACCGGTGGAGCCGGATTTATAGGAAGTAATTTTATAAATCATCTTTTAAGTAAAAGAGATGATCTGAAAATCATTAATATTGACAGTTTAACTTATGCCGGTAATTTAGAAAATCTAAAACAGTCTGAAAATCATCCGAATTATTCTTTTGTAAAAGCAGATATCACTGATAGAGAAAGCATCAACAATATTTTTGAACAATATAACATTGATAATGTGATAAATTTTGCTGCTGAATCTCATGTTGACCGCTCTATACTTGGCTCTGAAGTTTTTTTTAATACCAATGTTATGGGAACCAATGTATTGCTCGAAGCTGCAAAAAGATTCGGTGTTGAAAAATTTCTTCAAGTTTCAACTGATGAAGTTTATGGAAGTCTTGGACCAGAAGGAAAATTCAGTGAAACAACTCCAGTTGATCCAAACAGTCCTTACTCGTCGAGTAAAGCCTCTGCTGATATGATGGCGCTTTCTTTTCAGCGTACATATGGATTGCCAGTAGTGATAACACGCTGCTCAAATAATTACGGTCCATTTCAATTTCCGGAAAAATTGATTCCGCTTATGATATTGAATTCATTGAATGATAAAAAACTCCCGGTTTACGGTGACGGGTTAAATATCCGTGATTGGATTTACGTGATTGATCATAACAAAGCAGTTGAACATGTATGGGAAAAAGGAAGAATCGGAGAGGTTTATAATATCGGCGCTAATCAGGAAATGACCAACATAGATATAATTAAATTGATACTAAACTATTTGGATAAATCGGAAGATTTAATTGAGTTCGTAAAAGACAGACCGGGACACGATAGAAGATACGCAATTGATTCTACTAAAATTGAAACCGAACTTGGATGGAAACCAGAATATAAATTTGAAGAAGCAATTGAAAAAACCATAGATTGGTACCTTGAAAATAAAACTTGGTGGGAAAGAATTTTAAGCGGTGAATACCAAGAATATTATAAATTACAATATAAAAATGTATAGTAACTTATCAACAAATAAGAATAAATAAATAGGTAAATGATGAAGTTAAAAATATTCATATTACTCATTTTACTCTCGGCAATATCTTTTGCTCAAAATATGAGCAATACTGATGATGCTTCGATGCTTGCACTCAACAAAATTTCTGTTACAATTGGAGGTGAGTTCATCACAAATGGAACATTTCCTGCTTCTGCAACGGATAGAGTTGATGAATTTGTAACAAGAATTTACAATCAATACAGATTGGCATTACTCGCAACAACAAAGGATGCCAGGTCACTTCGGCAATTAAAAGCTGAGATTGATGAATATGCCGAGCGAGGGATTATTTTAAGGCATATGGATGGAAGTGAACAAATAATCGATCTTCAAAAGTTCCGGTTAACAGCAGATTTTAATGAGAATCCATACCTAATCAATGGCGATGTACTTGTTTTCCCACAGCTTGACTGGCAAAGGAACTTTATTGAAGTCGAAGGTGCAGTTAATAAACCTGTTCAATTTCAATTTGTGGAAGGGGATAAACTTTCCGATGCTATACTTTTTGCACGCGGAATAAATCCTGCCTATAAACAACCTCTGCGAATTATAATTGTTCGATTAAGTTATGACGGAATGAATGAAAAAATAATTCCAGTAACTTTGGAAGAGAACCCTTTGTTGCAAAGAGGAGACAGGATTAGAGTTGTATCCGATGAAACACAAAAACGGGATTTCAAAGTTCTTGTTGGCGGTGAAGTAAATGAACCCGGATATGTTTTCATTACGAAAGACCGAACGACAATAAAGGAGGTTATTGAAAAAGTCGGCGGTTTCAAGCCTGGCGCTGATCTAATTAAAGCTGAGTTGATTAGGAGAAATGCCCTGACAAATAATACAAGTTCGGCTCCTTATCAAGACCGAAGAAGGTCATTTAACTTACAAGCATTCAATCAGAAGATTGATCTGATGATGATGAATAGAATGGCAAATATCTTACCTGAAGATTCTTTAAGTCTGATCGAGGATAATATACTTAGAAATGCAAGAGCCGCCGTTACAATTGATTTTCGTGAAGTTCTGAATGACACTTCTGATAATAGTAAATTTATTGTAAAAGATGGTGATATAATTTTTGTGCCGGAAATTTCCGATTTAGTTTATGTATATGGACAGGTCATGAATCCGGGGTATGTTGATTATGTAGATAGTGTTGATTATCAATATTACATAAATAAATGCGGCGGTATAGGGAGCAGAGCAAAAGATGAAGTTTATCTTATAAAAGGAAAAACCAGAGCCTGGATTGATATGACTGATGATGATAATGTATACACTATTGAATCGGGAGATTATATTTGGATACCAAAAGATATAACGCGCAATTTTGATTTTTACCTTGTACGCACAGCACGTATTGCTGCAGTAATCGGTGCAGTTGCAACAGTTGTTTTATTGTTTAAATAAAAAAATTGAGAGAATTTATGTCAGAAGTCAAAGAAAAAAGAGAAATAACGTTTACTGATTATCTTTCGATATTATTAAAGTGGAAGAAATTTTTAATAATTAATTTATTAATTGTTGGAATAATTACAACAGGAATTACTTTTCTAATACCAGAAAAATATAAAGCCACTTCTTCAGTCATGATTCAAGAGTCAAGTAGTAATGGATTATTAGGTGGGATGATGCAAGATATTGGAGGAGTATTTAGTAAAGCATTTGGCGGTGGAAGTGGCAATAGTGAGGACAAACTCTTTGGATTTCTCTCTAGTAATCAAATGGCCGAAAAAATAATTTCTAAATTCGATTTGGTTACTTACTATGAAATAGAAAAATTCAAAAGGGATAAAACATTAAAGGCATTTAAAGAAGATTTTAAGTTCGATTTGAATGATAATGGTTTTATAGAAATAAGTATGATACACAAAAATCCGAAAACTAGTGCCGACATCGTAAATTATGCGATTGATGAATTGGGGAAAATGAATCAATTATATGCCATTACTTATGCTAAAAAATATCGTGAGTTTGTTGAAAAACGATATTCAAAAAATATGCTCGAACTGCAAAATGCTCAGGATAGTTTGGAAATGTTTCAAAAAAAATATGGTATTTATGCTATACCGGAACAGATAGAAATAGCTTTTAGTGCTTACGCTGAATTAGAAAAGCAATTATCACTAAAAGAATTGGAAAGAGATTTAATAAAAGAGACTCAAGGTGAAAGTAATCCCAATTATGAGGTAGCTAATTTACAAGTAAGGTTATTGAAAACAAAAATAAATCAATTAAAGGAAGGTAAAAATAATTCAGCTGAGTCAATAATATTTTTAGATTTAGATAATCTACCTAAAATTCAAAAAGAATTTTTTCAAATTAAAAGGGATTTAGAAATCCAAGCCAAGTTACTTGAGTTTACACTTCCTATGTATGAGCAAGCATTAATGGAAGAGCAAAAGACAATTCCTGCAATTACTGTAATTGATAAAGCAGTCCCACCAGAGTTAAAAGATTCACCCAAAAAAGCATTCATTATTTTATCAATTTTCTTTCTTGCACTTTTTATCAATTTACCACTTGTTTTTAGAGGGTATCGATCAGTAAATATTGATCCTCAAAATAATTTTGAGCAGAAAGAGAAAAGATTTTTTACGAAAATTATCAAGTTATATAATATTCCAATAGATTAGTTGTGATTTTTTTAGTTCTTAATATTGTTCTTATTCCATCACTTTGGATAAGCAAGCATCTTTTTAAAAAATGGATCAATCCGTTATCAATTTATACTACTATTTGGTATTTTATGATAACTTTTTACCAATTAAAATTGATTGGGTATAGTGACCTCTCAGGTCAAGCTTGGTTTGTTATTATCTTGTCGTATATTTCAATTTATTTAGGAGCTATTTCTTTTTTTTCAGCAAAAGACTCATTAAAAAAAGAAAAAATTATTCAATCAAGCAAACAATTTACTCTTCCTTTGTTATTGAAGAATAATGCAAGAACTTCTCTTTACCTAACTATAATATTAGGTACGATTGGATTCGTTGGAGCAATTCAATCATGGTTTGTGTTGGTTAAATTATTTGGTTCAATACCAGCAGCTTTATTAAGGCTCGGAGCTTTATATCAGATGAGGGTTAATGGAGAATTAGTTGGTGTATGGCCTTATACATCTCTTTTTTCATATTCAGCTATTTTCTTTGCCGCGGTTTTTAGTGCTGTAAAATCCAGAATTACAGTCATCTCTGCTTTACCACTTTTAGCATTGATTGTTAAAGAAATTGCGATGGCTGGAAGAGCGGGGATATTATTTGGTTTTGTTGAATATGCTTTTACTTTCTTATTCACAATTTATTATTTAAAAGACAGTTACATTCAGTATTCATTCAACAAAACAAAATTTATATCATCAGTTTTAATAGTTTTGTTTCTATTTGTTACATCAGTTA
>JAADIB010000191.1 GCA_013151565.1 Chlorobiota bacterium | reverse complement strand
TTGAATAACCTCTTACTAACCGTCATTCCGTGATGTTTTTACACGGAATCTATCCTTATATGGGAGATTCCGGCTAAAAGATTGCCGGAATGACATCGGATTTTAGGTTATTCAAAGTCTCCTTATAATAAAAATTCATTCATCTTTCCAATAGTAAAGCATCTTCCGTACATTGAGTTACACAAGCATTACAAGCAAAACATTCCGATCTATTCATTATTCGTATGTTTTTTCCATCAACAATATCAAATACTCCCTTGGGACAGACCATTAAACAAACACGACAATTATTACATTTATCAATATCCTGTTGAATCAATCCCTCAATTTGTTTTTCTGCCGAAAAAATATGTCCGAAGGATTTCATGCCGAGCTTTTTCATCAGCCATTCAGCTTCCGACGGATAACCAGAAACAATTCCCTTTAAATCGAAACCTAACGTTAAATTAATAACTGTTATGCCAAGCATTACTTTCCAATATACAAAGGCAGGCATTTTTAATATAAAGTAGGTATATAATACAATAGAAATAATTTCGATTATTGAAAAGACTCCGGCTTTTAGCCAGCCGCTATTCCCCGGTATTATCGGGTAACCGGCATAAAGGATAAACCCCATTGACCAAAAATAAACACTAACCGGTAATAACATTTTCGGCTCAATAAATAATGTTATAACAGCAAGTGCAAACCAAATAATGAAATTCATCGAGAGTAGCATCTCTAATCTGAAAGGAAGTGAAAAATCAGCTTTATTATTTTCAAAAACTGTTTTATGATCTCTTAAATAAGCAGGTAAACTTTTCGAATAAGCAGGTCCAAAAAATCCTTTCCGTCCGGTTTCACTTTTAAGAAGTTCACGATCAATTCCGGATGCGGAAAATTGCGGAAGTATTATTCTATTGTGGTTAACTCTTTCGTTTATACGACTTGTTTTTATGACTGTTATTACGGAATGAGTGTTCAGTTCTCCACCTGCTGACCCGCACCAGACATTTATTCCGTTTGAGGAAGCAATCAATAAAAATACATTTTCATTTTTCAGAGACCTTTCAACTCGCCTAGCTGTGAGATGGAAATTTGATGTAAGAATTACGGGTGAGTTTCTATCCGGTTCTCCGATAACACGAAGTCCTGGTTCAACAGGATTCGGAAACCATCGACCGATATAATCCCAAATAGATTTGATAATTGAAAAATCATCATTAGGTTTTTTAACGTTGGGAAATTTAACCTCAGCATGGGCGATATTTTTTGAATTATCTGCAGACAATAGTACAAAACTATCTAGGAATGAACGCTCTTCACTGATTATAGAAAAACCGGAATTTTCAACTTCTTCCTCTATGTTGGTAAAAGGTTTTGTCCCTGTTTGAGCAATAATATATGTGATAATTGTTAAAGGCAGTCTTACAAAAAAATGAATAATTCGTTTTAACAAATTTTTAGGCTGAACTTCTACGGCAATAACTAATTTCCCGTTAACCTTTAATAGTTTCTTAATTTGATATAGCGCTAATGCTCTTTCTTCCTGATAGAGTTCGCTGAAGACCAAAGTTGAAACGACCAAGTCGAAACTATTTTCAGAAAAAAGCGTGTCAATTTCAACCGCACCGGCGTTGTAAATTGAAATTTTATTTTGCAGCTCGCTTTTCTCAATTCGTTTTTGAGCAACTTTTAACATGCCCGCTGAAATATCAATCCCGATCGCTTCGGCGCCTGCTCTTGCGGCATCTTCAAGCAATATACCTGTTCCACACCCGATGTCAAGTATCTTCATACCGGGTTTCACAAAATTATTTACTATTTGCTTCCTTATTTTTACAGCATGACCAGCTGATAAGAAATTAATCCCGGTATCATATCTTTCAGGACGACTTTCAAGTATCTTCATGAAAATATAAGAAAACATCTTTTTTATTTCATCCGATCGTTTTATTTATTCATTCGCCGCGAATTCCGATAAACAACATCGGAACAAGTTATCGGCTTATTGTATTTAATTTATTTTACAAATCTCTCATCGTCTTTTGAAGTAGAAAGTTTATGAACATTTTTTTCAAGCCAGCCAACTTTTTCCACTTCCCGTATATCAAATTCCGGCACGTAAGGTTTAATATCCAGCAGGGGAGTACCATCTACAATGTCAACATCTTTGATGTGAAGTATATTTCCTTCTACTTTTATCAAACGCACAACAGATATACCAATCGAGTTTGGACGCGCTGATGCTCGTGTTGCAAATACTCCGTGCAGATGATCATCCATAAATGGTTTGACTTCCAATTCCCATTTCTTGGACAAGTGAAAGTTGTACAACAAAATAATATGTGAGAATTCTGCGAGGTCTTTTAACCCTTTTACAAATCCCGGGAATACTTCTACCGTACCAATAATATCTTTAGCGCCCGCCGGCTGTATCGGTGTTCCTTTCGGCTCTTTGAAAGGGGAGTGAATAACACCGATTTGTATATATTTTATTTCATCCATTTCTTTTCCTTTGCCGCGAATCCCGATAGAGAGCATCGGGACAAGTCGCACGAATATTAGCGAATTAGTGGCTAACATTCATTTCTTTTATCAATCTTCTATAAACTTTTGTTTTCTGTAGTATTTTATTTTTTACTTCATGTACTCTATTCATGCATCAATCTAAGAATCACCAATTATATTTACAACTGATTGTCTTTCTCTATTGATTGTAAGTTTCGTTACATCCGGACGGGAATAATGTCCAACAGGGTCAAAGTTTTGTCGTTCTTCCAGCACCCGGTTGAAATCAATAGTGCTGATAATTAATTCTTCTTTTTCTAAAGTAGGTTCAACTATCCACTCTCCATCGGGACCGGCAATGCAAGATCCTCCATCGGCTAACACCTTAGGCGCATTTTTTAGAATTATTTTTAAATGCGGGGTATCGCTTGGAAAATCTTCAATCCTCATTAAACCGGAAACGGATACCACAAACGATCGAGATTCTTTAGCAATAAATTTGGTAATATCAACAGTGTTGTGATAGGAACCTGGCCACACTGCAATATGCAGATTTTCTCCTAAACCATAAAGCGCTGTTCTAACAAGGGGCATCCAATTTTCCCAGCAGTTCAAACCGCCGACACAAAAGTTCTTTATAGTATGAACCCTTAAGCCATTACCGTCACCGGCAGCCCAAGTCAAACGTTCTTCATAAGTAGGCTGCAGTTTTCTGTGAACAGATTTAATTTGCCCATTTGAATCGATATAAACTAAGGAACAATATAAACTGTGACCACCTCGATCTTTTGCTCGTTCAATTACTCCTAAGTAAACGGCAATGTTATATTCTTTAGCCAATTCACAAATTCCATCCAGTTCGCCGGCTTCAATTTGTATTGAATTCCTAATATAATGTGCGTGTATTTCCTTTTGAACAGTCGAGTTAAATTCAGATCCATTTGTTAAGGATAACCAAAAAGGATAACCTGGAAGCAGTCCTTCTCCAAAGACAATAAGTTC
>JAADIB010000040.1 GCA_013151565.1 Chlorobiota bacterium | reverse complement strand
AAAAAAAGATTGCCGATCACTGGTCGGTTATTATTGAAAAGGAATAAAGATGATTGATAAACCACATAGAAGTATACTAAAAGCAATTACCTGGCGGCTAACCGGTACCGTAGATACCATTTTATTATCCTGGTTGATTACCCAGAAACTTACAGTAGCTGTTTCAATTGGCTTTCTGGAGATTATTACTAAGACGTTGCTTTACTATATACATGAAAGAGCATGGAACAAAATAAAACTCGGCAGGGAGGCTACAAATCATCCGGAGTATCACATTAATAGGAATTTATTATGAATGTAGAGGAAGTAATTAAATACCAAATGGAATTGAGCAATAGTTCTGCTCAAGAAATTATTTCTTGGGCTACAGCACATTTTGGTGCGGCTAATATTGCTTTAGCCTCCAGCTTAGGAATTGAAGACCAGGTGCTTACTGATTTACTGCTGAAAATCAATCCGCAGATACAAATATTTACGCTGGATACAGGACGCTTGGCGCAAGAAACATACGAGGTTATTGAGAGAACAAATGAAAAGTATCATTTTAAAATTGAATTAGTCCTTCCGGATACTAAAAAAGTTGAAACCCTGGTTAATAAATATGGTCCGAATCTTTTCTACAAAAGTGTTGAGGACAGGAGAAAGTGTTGTTATGTCAGAAAAGTTGAACCGTTACAAAAGAAATTGGCAACGCTAAAGGCTTGGATATGTGGCTTAAGAAAAGAACAAGCAATAACCAGAAGTGATGTCAAACAAATTGAATGGGATAACACTTTCAACCTGGTAAAATTGAATCCGTTAGTAAATTGGACAAAGGAAGAGATTTGGCAATATATTAAAGAAAATAACGTGCCTTATAATAGGCTTCACGATCAAGGTTATCCCAGCATTGGCTGTGCACCGTGTACCAGGGCAGTTAAACCAGGCGAAGATATCAGAGCCGGGCGTTGGTGGTGGGAAATGCCGGAACATAAAGAATGCGGTTTGCATACAAAACCGAAAAATTAATTGTAAACAATAGATTATAACTATGGATTATTTAGATAAATTAGAAGCACAGAGTGTTTATATATTAAGAGAAGCTTACAGAGAGTTTAAAAATTTGTGCATACTGTGGTCTATCGGTAAAGATAGTACTGTTTTATTGTGGCTGACCAGAAAAGCTTTTTTTGGACACGTACCGCTACCATTAGTTCATATAGATACTCATTACAAAATACCGGAAATGATTAAATATCGTGACAAGCTTGCCTTGGAATGGAATCTCAACATGGTTTATGGTGAAAATAGTGAAGCGCTTAAAAACAAACAAACATTTCCGGATGGACAAGTAAACCATATAACTTGCTGCAAAAATCTCAAAAGCGAAGCTTTGAAACATACTTTATCAGGGGAATGGCAAAGATACAGATTGGATCACAAATTAAAAAAATATGTTTTAGATACAAATAAAGAACCCTATACCGGAGTTATTGTGGGTGTTAGAGCTGATGAAGAAGGCAGCCGCTCAAAAGAACGCTATTTTTCTCCAAGAGATAAAGAAAATGAATGGGATGTTGGTAATCAGCCGCCGGAGTTTTGGAATCAATATAAGACTAATTTTGCACCAGGCACACATGTGAGAATACATCCTTTGCTGGACTGGACCGAATTAAATATTTGGGAATATATCGATAGAGAAAATATCCCTATAATATCCCTATATCTAAATCAAGGTAATGGTAAACGTTATCGTTCCTTGGGTTGCTATCCATGTACGTACCCAGTAGAATCGGAGGCTGGAACAGTGAAAGAAATTATAGAAGAGTTAAAAAGCGGCAAGTTCGCCAATATTGCCGAACGTTCAGGCCGTGCTCAAGATAAAGAAGATGGTAACGGCTTAGAAACATTACGCCGTGACGGATATATGTAGAAGGTAGTAATGCATAAAGAACAAATGAACATAGTAATAGTAGGACATGTTGACCATGGCAAAAGCACAGTAATAGGCAGGTTATTAGCTGATACAAAATCTTTGCCTGAAGGAAAGTTAGAACAAGTAAAAGCCATGTGTGCCGGAAATTCAAGACCCTTTGAGTATGCTTTTCTACTCGATGCCCTTAAAGATGAACAAGCACAAGGCATTACTATCGATATTGCACGTTGTTTCTTTAAGTCTAAAAAACGTGATTATATTATTCTAGACGCCCCTGGTCATATAGAATTTTTGAAAAATATGGTTACCGGTGCCGCCCGGGCTGAAGCCGTATTATTGGTTATTGATGCTAATGAAGGCATTCAGGAAAATTCTAAAAGACATGGATATATGGTTTCAATGCTGGGACTAAAACAGGTTACTGTTTTAATTAATAAAATGGATTTGGTTGACTATAATCAAAATGTATTTAAGAAAATAAAAAAAGAATACTCATTGTTTCTGAAACAAATAAATATTGATCCCGTAAGCTTTATTCCAATAAGTGCCAGAGAAGGAGATAATATAGCATCAATATCCGATAAATTGACTTGGTATGATGGATTATCTGTTTTAGATCAATTAGATAAATTTCAAAAATCTCTGCCGCTTGGAATTCTTCCTTTTAGATTTCCGGTACAAGATGTATACAAATTTACAGAACAAAATGATAACCGTCGGATCGTTGCAGGCACTATTGAAACAGGAGAAATTAGTGTTGGCGATAAAGTTAGATTTTTACCATCTCAAAAAATCTCTGCTATAAAATCAATAGAAGCATTTAATACACCTCGAAAAATTGACGCCGGTACAGGTGAATCAATAGGCTTTACATTGACTACTCATATATATATTAGACCGGGAGAAATGATGGTAAGAGTTAATGACGAACAGCCCTATGTTAGTACCAGATTTAAAGCTAACATATTTTGGGTAGGAAAAGATTCAATGATAAAAAATAAAAATTATAAATTGAAAATGGCTGCGGATAGAACACCGGTTAAATTGGTAGAAATTAAAAATGTTTTAGATACCTCGGATCTTACATCTGATCGAAACAAACAACAAATTGATGAAAATGATGTTGCCGAATGTGTTTTTGAAACTGTTAAACCTATCGCCTTTGATTTAACAAGTGAATTGGAAAATACAAGTAGGTTTGTTATTGTCGATAATTTTGAAATTGCGGGCGGCGGCATAATATTAGAAGACACGTTTATAAAAGGAAGTATTCTTGACAAACATATTAAGGAACGTGAAAGTATTTGGGAAAGAAGATCAATCACCACAAATGAGATATCCGAAACTTATCGTTATAAAGCAAAATTTATAGTTCTTACCGGTCAGTCTAATATAGGTAAGCGAAAAATTGCTAAAACGTTGGAAAAGAAATTATTTGAAGCCGGCATTAAAGTTTATTATTTAAGTATCAATCGTCTTAAACATGGTTCTGATGTACATATTAGAAGACTGGGAGAGTTGGCAAGAGTAATAACCGATTCCGGGCAATTACTTATTACCACTATAGATAATGCAGACAAGCATG
>JAADIB010000314.1 GCA_013151565.1 Chlorobiota bacterium | reverse complement strand
ACATTATTTTACATTAGATAATCATTGTTATTATACTAATATAATGCATTTATATATTAATTCAAGTAAAAATAATGATTTATAATTGTTTTATCAATGAATTATAATTGTTTGATAAGATGTAAACCGGTAGTATATCAATACACATAACATCGAGAAATCGTTGTATAATATGCGTTTTTCTGATATAATTATTCAATATATTTTAGAATGGATTTTTTATTAGCTAAAAACAATAGTTTAACAATTGTTTTAAAATAGATATTAAGTTTATAATCAGTAAATATTAGTAAATTTTATATGCATAAGTATTTTTTTAAAATTAGATGAACGCTAATATCATTCCTCATCTTCCAATATCTCACTGATAGCGTTTTCCATTTTTTCGGGATTTTCGTAATAGAGATTTGCAATGGACATCACCCCTTTACAATAAAGTCGGTCTTCATCACTAATATCTTCAATGCGTAAATTATCTTCAAGCCGCCGGCCATCAAAACAAGCATTAAGCTGACTTATTGCGCTATTAAGAAAGGCACCCGTGATCATGCAGGTATTTCTAAACGAAAGTTTAACTTTTAAACCATCATCAAATACCTTTTTAATAACATTGAACACTTTTTGTCCATCATCAGATGCAACACATAGGCTGCCGATTGTATCAAAAACACTAATTGATATAAATTCATTTGCCATTTCAACCATACTTGAAAATCCCTCCTTTTACATTATTTAAAACATTGTTTTACATTTAATAATCATTGCTATTATACTAATATAAGGAATTTATATATTAATTCAAGTTAAAATAGTGATTTATAATTATTTTATCAATGAATTATAATTGTTTAATAAGATGTTAATCAGTAGTATTTCAATACATATAACATCAAAAAATTGTTATAGAATATGGGTTAACCAAGATTATTATGCAGAATACTTTTAGATATGTTTTTTGTTACATAAAAGTAATGATAAAAGTATGATTTAACAATAAATAAAAACTATATTTCAGATGTTTATTGAATGATTAGTTATCAGAAAACATTCCGTCAATCTTTTTAACAGCATCTCTTTTTGTGTTAGGCATTAAATGAGCATATCTTTCCGTCATCGCAAGTGTTTTGTGACCCATTAGTTCTTTGATCGTATAGATTGGCACACCGCTTATGGCAAGCCAGCTTGCAAAGGTATGACGAAGGGAATGAAATACGACTTTGTTTCTGCGGTCGGTTATGTTATCATTAAAACCTAAACGCTTGATAATATTTCTAAAACCAATGGTTCTTGCAATATCAACGGAACGACTTCCATTGGAATCGGTAAATATATAATTATTAGGCAATTCGGCTTTCTTATTGTTGAATAGTGCCAGAACTTTATCAGTCATATAAGCTGTGCGGTTAATATTGTTCTTAGTATCTTTTACAGTAATGGTTTTATTTTCTATATCAATATCCTGCCATTTAAGATTAGCTATCTCACCGGCACGTAAACCGCAGCTCAAAGCCAGCAATACTACCTCGTATGTCTTTTGACTCTTCTTTCTGCATTCAACAAGAATTGTCTCTGCTTCTTCTTTGCTCAAGAATCTTACTCGTCTGTTGTCTTCTTTTTGTATCTTTATTTTGGTAACAGGGTTTTTTCCTTTAAAAATGTCCCACTGTATGGCAGCATTAAATATTTGTCTGACAATTGCAAGAACATATTCTATGGTTCGCAATGCTTTATCGTTGCCTTTCATTGTTTTTTTGAGCGATTCCAAATTCATAGAACTAATTTCCTGCAATGTTTTATTACCAATTGCAGGATATATCCAATTGTTGAGAATTTGTTTTTCTCCTATATAAGATTTCTCTTTCTTATTATCTTTTACATACGGCAGATATTTTTCCTCTGCAAACGACTTGAACGATACAGCATGTCTTTTGCGATCATGAAATGTAATAATTTCTTCACCCAATCTTGACTTACGAATGCGCTCGGAACGTATATGAGCAGCATAAGTAGCAGTAATACCATCTGATTCCCAGCCTATTTTCTCTCGTACTGTCCTGCCATATGCATTATCATATTTCATATAATAACATTTATCATGCCTGCCGTTGATTTTCTTTGTCTTACTTATATAATATTGAATACCCGCATATTTTTTTACAGTTATGAATCCCATATCGTTCACCTCAATTAGTCCGCTATTAGTCCCTATCTTATGAAAAAACAATTAAAATTCAATAATACGCATTGTTGCACAAATTTAAGAAAGTTGTTGTATATAACCAACTATTAGATAATGATATTTAATTGTGTTCGCCTTTTATCTGTAAGTAAACGATCCGTAATCAGCAGGTCACTGGTTCGATTCCAGCCGCCGGCTCCATAAAATGTTCTTATATACCAACAAATTAATTACATAAACAGCTCAATGATAAAAAGATATTAAGAAAAATCATGGGTAGTTTAGAGCGCAAGGTGAATTGGCAAATATCACTCTTTTTTTGGCTTCTGTGGATCTGTTTATTAGCCGGCAACACCATGGAAAGGAAGATCGTCAAGGTATATCAGCGCTAACGACTATCTCGTTCCTCAGGAAGGGGAAGTTGAATGGCATTTGAAAGATCAAGTTTTTCCAATTGGAAAGCAAGTCTGCAAGAAATAAGGTATGACTAAAATATCGCCCAACAAAACAACCGTACTCGAACAAAAAAGATTGTATTCGATACTCGCTCTTTTTATTGTAATCGGCGATAAGCAGTATTATACTATCGGATGGAGGAGATTATTATGGTAAAACATATCGGAATTGTAGCATGCAGCGCAGAAGGAGCAGCTCTTTGTTATAGAACTATCTGCGCAGAAGCATCACTTAAAATGGGCGAACATATGCACCCCGAAATCAGCATGCATACTTATCCGCTCGGAAAATACATGGTGCATATTCGTGCCGGAAATTGGAGAAAAGTTGCCGAACTTATGTTGTCATCGGTTAATAAAGTTTCCAAAATAGGAGCAGAATTCGCTATCTGCCCCGACAACACAATTCATCAAGCGTTTGAATTTATTACTGGAAAGTCGCCTATACCCTGGCTGCATATTGCTGAATCAGTAGCCGAAGAAGCCAGAAAAAATGGATTTTCAAAACTTGCCATATTGGGAACAAAATATCTGATGGTTGGTCCCGTTTATCCAAAAATTTTGGATAAATTCAACATTTCGTATGAAATACCGAATGAAAATGATCGGAAACAGATTGATAAGATCATCTTTAATGAACTTGTAAATAATATATTCACTGAAAAATCCCGGCTGTATTTTAACAAGGTTATACAGAAACTTAAAGAGCGAGGATGCAATGCTGCCATCCTCGGGTGTACGGAAATTCCGTTAATAGTTAATCCCGATGACTGCCCTCTGCCAACTTTGGATTCTACTCGGCTGCTCGCACGGTCAGCATTAAAAAAAGCTATTGAAGAAACATAATAAGACCACTGCACAGTAAGCACTTT
>JAADIB010000159.1 GCA_013151565.1 Chlorobiota bacterium | reverse complement strand
GAAAAGAAAGATTACGAAAATAAAATTATTCCATTTAGAATTTATAAAACCTGGTTATTAGCTATGATTACAAAAAACAAAGAAGAAATGTCAGACTATACTCAAGAGGTTGCAAAAGCATTATACGAGTATAGAGCAGCCGACAAAAAAGGCGCAACAAAAAGAGCAAATATTGTTAAAAATCAATTATTTGTATCTAAATCTAAAAAAATGTTTTTGGAAGCATTAACTGAAATTATTTCAGATGTTGAAGAAAACAAGTTGCAAGTATTTAATGAACTTCGAAATCAAGTTCATATGATGAACGCCGAAGACTTTGGATACTTTTTAGTATTACTAAAGTTTGATTATGCTTATCAAGAAAGAATTTCATAACCCTAAAATTATTAATATTATGAGTACAATTTATATTAGAACACTTAAAAGAGCCGAACATACAGTTTTTGGTGTAGAAGATGGTCAAAAAAGATATTTTGACCCTCAATTTAAGAAATATGTCCCTTATTCAAGCGGGCAACAAGTAAAGCGTTCATTAATAGACAGGTTAACTGCTGTTATTAATGAAGTACCTGCACCAACAACGTTTGTTTTTGACGTAAATAAAAAAGGTGAATTGGGAGAAGGTGAAGTATTTGCCAATTGTAATCCAATGTATGCTGACCAACTATTTGGAGGCTGGATGAAGGCGGCAAAAGGAGGTAAAGAAAGAACGATTAAAAGAAGAAGTCCACTATCAATTTCTGCAATGCGTGGACTACACCCGTTACTTGCAGGACTTGACAAAGAAAATGCATCTTTCGACAGAAGCGACCGACCTAACAATAAGGTAGTTGTAAGGGATAAAGATGGTAATCCAATGTCCGAAGATGATATTATTGCTTTACTGGAAGGTAAAGACAGAAGCCTAAGCAGAAAATGGATACCAGATAACAGGAGAGCAACAGGCCTCTTCATTCAGGATATCGCTATAGATTTACGTCGTTTATTTTCCGTATCATTAAATTCTTTCGAACCTGAAATTACCAAAGAAACAGAAACCTTACTTCGTGAAAATGGTTGGAAAAAAGGTGAATACGTTTTTGGGGAATGTTTGGTTGCACCACAGGAAATACAGAAAAAATTAATACCAGCATTAGCCGATTCAATCATTAATTGGGTAATTACATCAAATCAATCCCGCACATTCAGTCTTATGGAAACCCTTGCCGTTTCAATAAGTGATAATGCAAATAAAATTGCCGGAAGCATAAGGGCAAAGCTGAGTGAAGAAGATGAAAATAAAGCTATTCCTATTATTGAAGAAGGAATTAACGGTGTTGAAACTTTTGTTACCCTTCCGGCGGCAGGTTATGTGATTACCAAATCGGAAAAGGTGGATGCGCTGGAAAAAGCAGAAAAAAAGTTGATTGAATTAATGCAAGCTTTTGATTATGAACACCAATTAAAATAGCATTTAAATTATCACATCAACATCTTTTTCGTTTAACCCATTTCCCGAATTTAAAAACCCTATAAAAATAGGGCAATGAGAATAATTGTCAAAAGGTAAAGAATCATGATGTTTTCATCGTTCTGAAATAGTAAAAATGTATTTTTATATAATTTCCATAGCAATGAAATGTAAAGCATGGTCAATCAACATAGTAAAATTTACTTTCCCTTGATAAAACTATGTATTACTTTTACCGTTCTATCCAAACTATGACATAGATTTATCATAACTGATTTGTAATATTGATTTTTGGATATGCTCGCTGAGCACAAAGATTTATCAAAAATAAACGGATAATGAACAAGCAACAACTTCTAAACGACATTCTATCTGTCCTTCAAACCATTAGAGAGGACAAGCCGAAATTGGAAAAACTTCACGCCTTTGTCATGAAAGAAATTTATGAGGAACCGGAAGAGATGGAAGAACCGGAGATTCCTAAAAAATTTAAAAGAGTGGTAGCAGAGGTAGCTGATTCGTTAATAGCCGGGTTTGTTTGTTTTGTAAATCCCGACACGCTGGAATTAGAAGAGATTCCACAGAACACTCTCATTGAACCCGAAGACTACAAGGCTATGACCGGAGAAAGCATTGAGGACTTTCAGGTGAAACATCAGGAGTGGGAGAAATGCGTCGAAATAAAACCACCGGAATCCTTTGATTCTTTTAAGATTATGGAACGTTTCGCCGAAAAAGTGCCCAATGCCGGCCTGCGGGAAAAGTTAATTGATGCGCTCAACCGGAGGAAGCCTTTCGCCAATTTCAAACGTATTGTCGATGATTCGGATTACCGGCAGGACTGGTTTGACTTTCGGCAAGCACGGCTTGAAGAATATGTGTATGAAGTATTGACAGATGAAATTGAAGAGGAATGACAAACGAAGAGCAACCTTTATATGGTGGTTTTTACGATGATGATGGTAATAAAATCAACCCCCATTCCATACCGGTGCCGGGGTTGTGCCTGCTTTGTAAAAGCTATGATGACGCCGATGCTGAGGAAAACATGCTTTGCATGATGAACCGCTACGACCAAAGAGATGATAGGAATTTTGTATGTGATACTTATGAAAAAAAGGTCCACAATTCATAATTTTAACGGTATGCAACGATACGTTGAACAACTTATTGAAGACATTGAAAAAGCGGCCAAGCACCCGCCTGCCACGCCGTTTATCGAACCGCCGCCACATATTGCAGATGATACGGTGATTTCGGAACTGGCACTAATTCCTTATAAATCTATTGAGGAATGGTCTGGAATAAAGCAGGCTGCCTTTCCGGGAATATTTAAACTTAACGATCATCAGATAAAGCTTTTAAACTTAGCTATTTTCAAATTGCTGGACAGCCTAAATATCGAGCTCGTTGACAGGCCAAAAGACCTGCCCGACGAAGTGCTTTATGATATCTTGACAGAGTATTGGGACGATCAGGTACAATATCTTCCATCCTCGGGATTCGATTGGGAGTTGTGTACAGGAGATAAGGAGACCTGCCCCTATGGGGAGTTCTGCGATTGTATTGAAGACTTTCCCGATGATGAACTACCATCGTCGATAGAAGATGATAATGCGGAGCTCCCGTTTTAGAAATAAAGGGGTTACAACTATTAAAATTGAATTGAATTTAATACCTTTGAGCATGCAAATCACCGGAACCCATTTCAATTATTATCTCGTTTGTCATCACAAGCTGTGGCTTTTTGCCAACACCATCCAGATGGAGCACACCAGCGATGCTGTAACAGAAGGGAAGCTCATTCACGAAACTTCCTATCCGCAACGCACAGCGAAGTATGAAGAAATTCAAATTGAAGGCATAAAAATCGATTTTTACGATGCAAAGAATAAGGTTATTCACGAAATAAAGAAATCAGCAAAATTACATGAGGCCCACGAATGGCAGTTGAAGTATTATATCTATGTCTTCCTGAAAAACGGAATAGAAAATGTGAGTGGTATTTTAGAATACCCAAAAGAACGAAAAACAGAGGAAATCTACTTGTCAAGCATTG
>JAADIB010000421.1 GCA_013151565.1 Chlorobiota bacterium | reverse complement strand
GCAATTTCCATTCTTCCTCTGTGTCCGCGATAAATATTCAAATTGGTTGGTTCGGTTATTACTACACAATCCGGTTTGATCTTTTCTTCTTCAACAATGTATTTCCAGCAAAGTCCGTCGCAGTCCTCCTCCATAACGGTAGCGGTCACTAGCAATGTTACATCATCCGGAAACCCGACTTCTTTTAGAATTTTGCCGGCGGTAATTGCCGCAATCGGTCCGCCCTCCTGATCAACGGTTCCGCGACCATGAACAAAACCGTCTTTTATCTCTCCACCGAGAGGATCAAAATTCCAGTTGTCAATATTGCCAATATCAACGGTGTCTATATGTCCGTCAATTGCAATAACCTTTTCGCCATTCCCAATTCTGCCAATTACATTTCCAAGTCCGTCAATTCTGACTTCATCAAACCCTGCTTCTTCCATTATGTTTTTTACTGTTTCATTGACTTCTTTTTCTTCTTTACTCAAAGATTTTATTTTAACGACTTTAGATAAATTCTCAGCCGTATAGTTTTCATATTGTTTTGCTAATTTTAAAATATCTTCTACTTTTGACATCGTAATACTCCTATTTCATTCTACCGAATTTTCTGAATAATTTTTCACCTTGTTCATAGACGCTTGCATTAATTTTATTTTCATTTATACCTATTAAAGATTTATCCTTTAATAAAAACTTACCCGACTGCATAACTGCTTTTGGAGTTCTTTCCAGAACGCCATATAGATAATGACCGAAAAAGTTGTTTGATGTTAAGGGAGTTGGCGGAGTGTAATCCCATATTACGAGATCAGCCCTATCACCTTTGGTTAATGTTGGATAATCCTTGAAATAACTTTTAACAAATGCTATTTGGTCAAAATATATTTTGTTAATTCTGTGGAAGGTTTCCTCAAATGAAATTCCGCTGCCGCGCATTAACAGAAAAATATTCTTTAATGATTTGCCCGGATTAGCGTGCATACCGTCTGTTCCCATCAGCATTGGGATGGATTCGGGAAGTCCAATAAAATCGGGGGTTCCAACGGAATTGTTCATGTTTGAATCGGGATTAAAAGCCAATGATGATCCCATCTCGTCAATAATATCACAATCTCTTTTTGTTAAATAAATTCCATGAGCCAATATACTTTTCTCATTCAGAAGATTATACTGAATTAACCGTTGAACAGGATATTTGCCGGTAATTTCTTTACTCAACACGCGGTCGGTTGTATCTTCACAAAGATGAATATGAATTCCAACG
The DNA here is from genome assembly GCA_013151565.1 of Chlorobiota bacterium. Classification (GTDB taxonomy): domain Bacteria; phylum Bacteroidota; class Ignavibacteria; order Ignavibacteriales; family Melioribacteraceae; genus SZUA-22. The sequence continues at coordinate 2,546 of JAADIB010000421.1, read as the reverse complement.
TTATAATCTTTAACAATCTCCGATGCTGTTTCAAGCGTATCATCCGAAAGAGTGAATGATGCATGTAAACCCAACATCCCTCTGAGATTATCATTATTGTTATTTTCAATGAACCTAACATTTTCGTTAAGGCTTTTATCGGCAACCTCTCCACCGTCTCTATCTGTTGACTCGAAACAGAGAACTCCGCGAAGGTTGTGACTCGTGATTTTATCGGCAATGATATCAAGACTGTTCTCAATTGCATTCATCGAAGCGTGATGATCAAAAATGTAAGTTGTTCCTGTTTTTATTGATTCAATCACTGACATTTCTGCAAGTGCTTCAACCATTTCTTTGGTCAATGCGCGATCCAGTTTCCACCATAAGTTATGCAGTATATGATGGAAAGAATCCATTGAGCCTTTAATGTTTAACCCTTTTGCCAAGCGGCTATAAAAATGATCGTGGAAATTTACTTGCGGTATTGTGATCACAGCGCCGTTAGCATTATAAATCCTTTTCCCATTTCTGGTTTGTGATATTGCCTTCGGAGAAAAACGTTTTGGAATAATATTTTTAATCATTCCGTTTTTAACCTCGATATCACCGAATGTCGGTATCACTCGGTTTCTTCCGATTTTACAAATCCATCCATTTACAATTTTCATTTTCTCATCCCCATTTAGAAGCCTTCGAATAAATTATTTTAGCATTCGTTTTGAGTAATATTGCTCTAGTATTTGCTACACGCGGGAGGCGTAGCATCTAAAACAGAGTATAATAAACAATATAATTATTCAAAATATAGAATTGCTACAAATTTAAAATTATGCAAAGCTTCCATTTAATTATTAAATGACGAATTAAACTTTAACAGAAACATACTCGCCGTATCCTATCTTTTCTTCTGATAAACCGTTTTTATCAGCTACAATATTTCCTCGTAAATAAGTTCGCTCAACCATTGCATTAAAAAGCACTCCTTCAAATGGAGTGTATTTCCCTTTGCTATGCATGTTCTCGGCAATAACATTTTCTTGTTCCCATAAATTTATCAATGCAATGTCTGCATCTTTACCAACCTCTAACGAGCCTTTCTTTGTAAGATTAAAATAAGCTGCCGCGTTGGTTGAGAGATGTTTGATAGTTTGCTCTAAATTTAATTTTCCCTTGAGGAATCCTTCGCTAAAGAGAAAAGGCACTCGATGTTCCACTCCGGGAATGCCACCATAAACCTTCCAATAATTATCAGAGACTTTCCCTTCCACCGGATTGCAACCGGCATGGTCGGTTGTAACAAAAGAAAGCTCTCCATTCTGTAAACCGTTCCATAAGGCATCACGATCGTTTCCAAATTTTACAGGAGGCGCAGTCTTAAGATAATTTCTAATACTAGGATTATTGAAGTCATCTTGTGTGAAATATAAATAATGCGGACAAGTCTCTGCCGAGAAAGTTAATCCTTGAGCTTTTGCCTTTTTTACTTGTTGCAAGCCAGCTTCGGAACTTAGGTGAACTATATGGACTCTTATATCAACATCTTGCGCAGCGGTGATCAAATCAGCAATTGCTTTTTCTTCAGCTTTTACATCTCTTGCGGTACAATATGCTTCCCAAGTGTTCATGCCTTTATTTTGGAACTCTGTTCTTCGTGATGTAACGAGGGATTTATCTTCCGCATGTATACCAATAGGTTTGCCGGTTTTTGAAACATACTGCATTGCCAAATTCATTTGCTTTAAAGACAAATCTTTAAATTCCGACATTCCGGAAATAAGATAAGTCTTAAATGCTGCAACACCGGCTTCACTCAATTCGATAACTTGTTGTTGAATGTCGATTCCGTTTAAAAAGTCATCGCCTCTAACTCCTCCCCACAGCGCATAATCAACAAGACTTCGACCTTTAAGTGCTTCTAATTTTTTATTGAGGTTATCAACAGAAGTAACCGGCGGAACTGATGTACAAGGCATGTCGATTATAGTTGTAACACCGCCAAATGCTGCGGCAGTGGAGCCATGCTCAAAATCGTCTCTGTCTTCAAATCCCGGTGTATTAAAATGAACATGCGGATCAATAGCCCCGGGAATTGCAAGCAGGAAATTCCCATTGGTTATTTCTGAATCGATGTTATCGTTAGATGGGGAAAAGTTTTTAGTGAATGCTTTTAACTTTTCTTTTGTGTAATCTCACTCCAATCAATTTCATCCGAGATATATTTTATCTCTTTAATTTCATCTTCAAAGTGAATTTCAGCCAACCGTAACTTATTAGCTTTCGTGTTGATAAATATGTTCTTCAATAAAGGCATGTACTTCTCTAAATAATTATCCGTGCATTAAATCAAATTAGTTTCGTCATGCTGAACTGACTGCATAGCAGGCAGATTCAGCATCTGTTTTTACAAAGAACTAAGATTCTGAATTAAGCTAGCTGGTTCAGAATGACCTCTTAAAAACAGCTCAGCTGTCCGTGACATCCAAATTTACCTTGTCGCAGTTGTACAACTTTTCAAAACCAATATGATTAAGTATGTAAATCGTGTCCTACCATGTTGTTAAATT
>JAADIB010000101.1 GCA_013151565.1 Chlorobiota bacterium | reverse complement strand
GCTTTAGTAAAAAACATCACAAGCTGTAAAACAACCGCCCAGAATATTACACTATAAAGCAAAATCGTTTTTGTATTCTGAGCTATATAATCTCTTATTTCGGACGACAAAACCGTTGAATGTTTTGCCCCTTTTATAACAATAAAAAATGTTATTGCTGTTAAAGCAACCGCACCCCATATTGCTCCATAACGTTTTAATTTCTTGGTAAACTTGAAAGTAAACAATAGTCTTGTAAAATATTGAATTATTGCCCCTGTAATAAATGCAATAATAACCGAAAGAAGTATGCCGGAAATAATTGCAAGAGCCTTACTGGAATTTATATATGAATTTAAATCTGCCGCACTATTATCGGATTGACCAATTTTTATTAACGCCACAAATACCGCCGCCCCGAGCATATTAAAAACTATTGAAACAGTTGTAGAAGTGGGAAGAGCAAGAGAGTTAAAAACATCAAGGAGTAATATATTAGCCAGCATTACTGCAACAAATATTATGGTGATTTCTGAAAAGGTAAATAACTCGGGATGAAAAATACCTTTCCTGGCAACTTCCATCATACCGGTTGAGAACATGGTTCCAACCATTAAGCCGATACTCGCAACGGACATGATCACCCAGCGCGGCGCTACCTTTGAACCAATTGCAGAATTAAGAAAATTTACAGCGTCGTTACTTACACCTACTACCAATCCAATTACTGCTAAAATAAGTAGAACTATAACAGCGACTAAATATATTTCCAATTCAACTCCCAAAGTTATATTTTGAAATACTAAATAATTTTTAAAAACCTTCTAAAAATTACAAGTTAAAATTTAATCTATGTGTTAAGTTATTGTTAAATTTCAAAACAAGTCAAATATAAAATTTAATATCATTAAAAATTTATTTTCCTCGAAATAAATCTTAACTTGCTAACCCATTTAAATTTAACTTTTTACAGGTGTTTTGTTTGAAACGAATATTTTTGTTAACATTCATTTTTTATCAAATAATTTTGGGGAACTCAGGTTTAAAAAATATGATTATCCCGACGCCTCAAATAGTCAAGACTTCAAACGCCACTTTCAACTTTACGCCAAATACTACAATTAGAATTTCCAACGATGGTCTGGAGTTTACCGCTGAGCAGATTGCATCAAGTTTAAATGAATATTACGACATAGACGCTGACATTTCGAACAGCATCGGCAACATAAATTTACTTATAGTTGAAGAACTTCCGCTGCCGAGATCTGTTGATTCAACAATTCATCTGCAGGCATATCAGCTTGTAATTGATGAAAATAGGATATCCATACGCAGCACAACTAACAGAGGTATATTTTACGGCGCGATGAGTTTGATACAATTAATAGAAAATTCTCAATCAGCACAATTGCCAAATCTTAATATAATTGATTGGCCCGATATGAATGTGCGTGGAATATCGGACGATATAAGCAGGGGACAAGTTTCAACAATTGATAATTTCAAACGTATCATCGATTTTATCGCCCGTTATAAAATGAATACATACATGGTTTACCTGGAAGATATGCTGGAATTGGATTCCTATCCTTCAATAGGTAAAAACAGAGGAGCTTTAACAAAAGACGAGGTTCGAGAAATTGTTGATTATGCCGGAGAACGGTATATTGATGTAATTCCCATATTTCAAACACTCGGACATTTTGAGAACATTCTTTCACAAGATGAATTTCAAGAGTATGCCGAATACCCCGGCGCCGCCTCGTTAAGTGTATCTGAAGAAAAAACCTATACCTTCCTTGAAAATATGCTGAATGACGTCTTTGAATTATTTCCTTCGGAATATATAAATATCGGCGCCGATGAAAGCTATGATGTAGGACGAGGAAAAAGCAAAGCGTTAGCTTCGAAAATGGGTATTGCAAAAGTTCATGCCGAGCATTACAAAAAGGTTTACGATATTTGCAAAAAGAACAATAAAAAAGTAATGATGTACGGCGATGTTATTCTGAATCATCCCGATATATTAGAAATGATCCCCAAAGATATTATAATTGTTGACTGGCATTATAATGCAAGTTCGAATTACACTTCTACAGATCTGTTCCGTGATGCCGGTTTTGAATACTACGTGTCTCCTTCTGTCTGGAATTTCAGAACAACATTTCCTGCTTATCAAATTGCACTGCCCAACATCAAGAGTTTCATCAAAAGCGGTATTGCAAATGGCTCTACCGGAATGATCAATTCTAACTGGGGTGATTACGGCTCAGAAACATTTAAAGAATTCGTTCTCTTTGGATATGCATGGTCGGCACAATGTTCCTGGAATTTCCGCCAAAGTAAAATCTCTGAATTCAACGATCGCTTTTTTGCCGATTTTTTCGGTATCAATGATGATGCGTTAGACGGATTATATAAAACTTTCAGCAATCAATTCAACCAGATGCAGTGGCATGAAGTATGGCGTCATCCGGCTTTAAGTCTCTCCGCCGGCGGCTGGTGGGAATCCAGAACTAACCGCGAAGAAGTAATCTCATGGATGCAGTGGACTCTGCCTAAATCATACGACATTATTGATGAGTTTGAACCCTTTATTACAAGGAATCGGGATCATTTAGAGCTGTTGAGATATTTGATATATCTAGACTATTGGTATATCAACAAATTAAAGACACAATATTTTTTACGGCAGAAACTTAACCTCTATTCTCTACAAGAAAAAGTAAAGGATAAAAACTCGAAGGAAGAAAAGATACAGCAGCAGATAAGTTGGATTGAAGATGAACTCAAGAACGTTGATCTGACAGGAATGATCAATCTGAATATTAGCGAACTTAACAATCTTAAATATCACTATGAGCAGATCTGGTTGAACTATTATAAACATGAAAATTTAAATTTTATAATTGATAAGTTCGATAGGCTAATTGCATACTTTAATGAGATCAGCGAACAGCTTTCTAACGATACACTGATAAACCCGGAGATTAAAAGCAAGTGGCTCTACTGTGCAAAAAACCGCAGACGTGCTTATGACAAAGCAGACTTCAAAAAGGAGTTTACAATTAAGGGTAAAATTAACGAAGCTCCATTACAGTTGATGGGAGATAGTTACGCCGAGTTATATATAAATAACAAGTTTATCGGTAAAGTTACCGCGCGTCGTTCCCTTTCGTTGATAACCGAGCATAAAAGGTTTTTGCTTCTGGATGTGAGCGACTACCTGAAGCCCGGAAAAAATAAAATTGTTGTAAAAGCAAGAAGCTATGCGGGAAGAACAGGCGCCGGGTTTAATCTTATTGCTGAAATCAACACTGATGATGGGAAGCAAACTATCATGTCGAATAAAACTTGGCTCGGCAAACCATCCGATAACAAAAAGGCTAAATGGAGAAAGGCAATAACCAAAAAATATAAATACACGGTAATCGCCCCGAATTTTAAGACCATGCGGACAAGCTGGATTGAAAGATAAATTATAGACTCTTTTGAATTATCATCCTTATCTGTCATTCCCGAATGTTCTTATCGGGAATCTCCTTCGA
>JAADIB010000096.1 GCA_013151565.1 Chlorobiota bacterium | reverse complement strand
CTCCATACATAGAGTTTATGCGCCAAGTCCAGAAAGAGTGCGCCCATTCCTAAACTTAATAGAACGATGCTCATATACGGGAGATAAAAACATGAACAATTCTCCTCATCTGTTCTTCCTTTAAACAAGAAATATCCCGAGATCAGCATCATTCCGGCAACCATTCCACCAAGGAACAAATAAACAGGAATTTCCCATCCCCAAACGTGCAGGCTTGGGTCAATCAAATAATTGTGTCTTGTAGTTGTAATTTCGATCATAGTTTATACCTACGTTTAATCTTTAAAATCTTAAAAATATTGAAGTATTATTCCTTTACCTTTTCTTACTCTTAATCTTAATTCTTACTCTTGTATGTTAAAATTATAAAAAAAAGTTCTTTGACATATTGAATAAAAAAGTTTTCTTTGGAAGAGAAGGTTTTACTCTTGGTCTACGAGACCGTGATTAAGTTTCTTCCTTCCGTTAGGTTAAAATTGGGGAATAACTTGGTATTTAGATACCGTATTTTACAAGACTAGTGTTACCTAACAAATTCTGTATTTTTTTTACAACAATCAATGAGGAGATAATGACAACTTATTTATACTTGGGAATTGATGTAAGCAAAGGTTACGCTGACTTTACAATACTCAACGACAAAAAGGAGATAGTTGAAGATAACTTTCAATTAGATGATACTTTTGAAGGTCATCATCAATTATTCAAAATCCTCACTAATCTTTATGATCATCATCCAGATGGAAAACTATTTGCTGCCGTAGAATCAACTGGTGGATATGAAAACAATTGGTTTAATACTTTGCACAAACTACAATCTATGATGGAACTATCTGTAGCAAGGCTTAATCCATTTGGAGTTAGCCACAGTAGCAAAGCCTCAATGAACAGAATTATTACTGATAAACAAAGTGCTAGGTATATTGCTGAGTATTTAATCAGCTATCCAGAAATAGTGAATTATAAAGTAGAGGACTATTTTGCTTCTGCTAGAAGACAATGGACTTCTATCAAGATGTTCACTAAGCAGAAAACTCAACTACTTAATCAGCTTAACTCATTGCTCTACATAGCTAATCCAGAAATACTTCCATTCTGTCGTGATGGAATGAGATTGTGGACATTATTGCTACTTGAGAAATATCCAACTGCTCTAAAGATTTCAAGAGCTAAAGTAACTTCACTTTCTAAAATACCTTATCTATCAAAAATTAGAGCTGAAGAAATAATTGAAAATGCAAAACTATCTGTTGCCTCTGCTAATGATAAAATTACTGAAGAGACTATTATTGCCGTAGTTAAACAAATTATTTCTTTGAGAAAAATCATTGCTCGACAAATAAATCTTTTAGAAAACAATGTTAATTTACCAGATGAAGTTAAGCTACTCAAATCATTTAATGGCATAGGAACATACTCTGCTGTTGGGTTAATGATTGAAATTATCTCTGTTGAAAGATTTCAATCATCTAAAAAATTAGCTTCTTTCTTTGGTATTCATCCAGTCTTCAAAGTTAGTGGTGATGGTAAATCTGGTTTTAGAATGAGTAAAAGAGGAAGAAAAGAACCACGGAATATTCTCTTTAATATTACTCGTTATTCTATCGCTCATAATCCTTTTATCAAAGAAATTTATAAAAATCATCTTAAGAAAGGAATGACCAAACTATCTGCAATGGGTGCTATTATGCATAAAATATTAAGAATAATTTATGGTATGTTGAAAAACAATACCCCTTTTGATTCGCAAATAGATCTTGATAATCGAAATAAAGATAAAGTGAACAATCAATTAAATAAAATAATATTGGAAAGAAGATTTCAGAAACATGATAACATGGCTCCTATTTCTAGAAGACATAATAAAGTGAGAAAAGAGAATGAACCTATCCCAAAATGAATTTTCATCGTTCGCGGGCTCGGGCTCACTCCCTTTCTCGTTTCTCGTATTTTTAACTTAAGGAAACTTATTCAATATGTCAAAGAACTTCTAATTTATTAAATATTCTAAAAACATTACTAACGTTTTTAACGTTGACTTTTAACGGAATAACTTAATCTTAATTCTTACTCTTAATCTTTTGCTTCAAAAAACAGATTAAGAAATCAGAGTAGGATTAAGATTAAGAACTTGTTCTCCATTTCTACTCTTCACTTTGTTTATGTCAAATAATATATATTAGGTTTCGTTCCGGCTTCGGGTAATAACGAATGATACTTCCTTGAATTCAATAATTGACTTACATTACTGCCAGGATCATCCAAATCGCCAAAGTACATACAGTGTGTTGGACAAACGGATACACACGCAGGGTCCAAACCGTCTTCGACTCTATGAATACAGAAAGTACACTTATCAACATATCCTTCGGGATGAACATATCTTGCGTCATAAGGACATGAGGCAATACATGCCTTGCAGCCGATACATTCTTCGCGAGTTACTAACACTACACCGCCAACATCGTGATAATGACTTGCCCCGGTAGGACATGCCGATACACACGGCGCATCAGTACAATGATTACATCGTTCTGTTCTAATTTCCATTTGAATTGTTGGGAACGTCCCTTTTGCTTCTGTCTTTACCCAATCTCTGCAGAATCCTTCCGGCACATTGTTTTCAGCTTCACAGGCAATAACACAGTCTTGGCATCCCACACATTTTGCGGTGTCTATCACCATTCCAAATCTTGCCATTTTTATGCCTCCCAATCAATAGTTACAAAATTCACATTCATCCCGGTTCCTCCCATGATAGGATCAATATTATACTTTGAAATCAATCTTGAATCGCTACCGCCTTTTAAGTATGTGGTTTTCATCTGCTTGGAAGTTTGTCCAAATCCGTGAACCATAAAAACGCAATCTGTTCTTATCCTTTCAGTTGCTTTTACTTTCACTTTGCCGGATTTTTTACCTTCTGTATTTTTAAGATTTACATAATCACCGGATTTTAATCCTAAACGGTCGGCAATATTTTTATTTATCCAAACTTCGTTTTCGCTCATAATATCTTTAAGATATTTATAAGATTGAGTTTTGCTGAATGTATGCACCGGTGCTCGTCCAAATAGTAATCTGAAATATCCGGGAGGCGCTTCTTCGTGTTTTGTATATTTGGGAACCGGATCAAATCCATGTTCTTCTAACTGCAAAGAATAAAATTCAATTTTCCCGGACGGAGTGAAAAAGTCCGGTTGAACACCTTCTTCAAAATAGATCGGTTCTTTTTCTCCGGTCACCACGCCTTTTTTCTTTAACTCGGCTAAGCTTAAACCGGCTTTCTTCAACCTTGCATCTAAATATTCTTCAACGTGATTCCACGGGTAATATTTGCCGAGTCCTAATTTCTCCGCCAATTTCTTGGCAATCCACCAGTTAGGTTTCTGGTCGTGAGGTGTATCGATAACAGGCTGACGCAGTGAAACAAAATTCTGCTTGAATGGCGCAGTATTAAGATCATCATATCTTTCAAGGTAAGTCGTTTCAGGCAGTACAACATCTGCCCATCCGGCAATTTCACTAGGAACGATATCAACCACTACCATCAAATCCA
>JAADIB010000039.1 GCA_013151565.1 Chlorobiota bacterium | reverse complement strand
TTTATTCCGGTCTTGCCGCCGACTGAACTATCGACAGCGGCTAATAGAGTTGTTGGAACTTGCACATATTGAACCCCGCGTGAAAATATTGAGGCAGCAAAGCCAACAATATCACCAATTATTCCACCGCCGAGTGCGACAAGTAAAGTATCGCGGGTGTATTCTTTATCTAATAGTTCCGTTAATATTTTTTGAAGAGTGTAAAAAGATTTTAATTTTTCTGTCGCTTTAATAACAAGAACATTTAACTTACCACGGTATGTTTTAATAAGACGATTAATCTCAGACTTTCTGATACCATACAATTTTTCGTCAACGACCAGCATTATATTTTTATTCAATTTTAACTTTTCTGCAATATTGAAAAGCTGACCGAGAATATCGCGTCCAAGATAAACATCATATATATTCTGCTCGATAGGTATTTTAATCTTCTTCATGGATATGCTTTCTAATAATTTTTTCTAATTTATCAACTGTAATTCCGATCCTGGTTTTATCCGTATCAATAAAGAAATCTGCGGAAGAATAGTAACGCTCTCTCTCTTCCAACAGCTTTGTTATTCTGTTAATAAAATCCTGCGGCTTTGCATTACCGGAAAGTACCAGATCTCTGAAGATCGGTCTGTCAATTTTATTTTTAATTCTTTGATATATCATTTCCGGAGATGATTTTAAATAAACGATCTTTCCGGTTGACTTCATCAATTTCAAATTCCTTTCATTTACTATAGTTCCCCCTCCGAGAGAAAGAACAATATCCTTATAGCCGGAAAATTCAAACAATAATTTATATTCAAGATCTCTGAAATACTCCTCCCCGTCTTCCTTAAAAATATCAACGATCTTCTTTCCCTCAACTTCTTCAATTACTTTATCCAAGTCTTTAAAAGTCCACCCGATAACATTAGCCAGTATCGGACCGATAGTACTCTTCCCGCTTGTCATAAATCCCGTTAAATATAATCGTTCTACTTTTGAATTCATTTTAAAATTTAATTGAAAATTAAGTTGTAATGATAAGTATAAATATAAACTTTATAAAGGTTTCTATTTTAGATAACCGGCATAAAAAAAGCCGTGAAAATTTTCCACGGCTCATTTTAACTCGAACAATCAAATAATACTTATCTATAAAATTGATATCTGTTATCAACTATATCTGCTTCTTTTTTTATTTCCTCAATCCATTGTAAAAAGAGTGAAGATTTTTTCTGATTCAGCAGTGTAGTTCTAATTGTACTCTTCTGAAGTGAGTACGAAGTAGAATCAAATTCCGTTCTGCTCGTAACTCTAATAATAAAACTACCTTTGTTGCCTTTGAATGGATCAGAGATTTTATTGAGAGGCATATCTAATGCTTTTTGAGCAAATGCAAACTCACGTCCCAATCCCGGTATTATTCCGTTAGGCTTAAAGTTATTCACAGAAGCAACTTTTGCTTTCGGATAAACTTCTTTAGCAACATTTAAGTCATTCCCGCTGCCAATTCTTTCGCGGATCAATTTTGCAAGGTTAAATGCTGCATTTGCTTTCTTTTCACTAGTTGTTTTATTTTTGAGAATGGATTTGATCTCTTCAATCGGTTGATAACCTGCTTCAGTAATTCCGGAAACCATTGCAACTACATAACCGGTTTGAAACTTGAATACAGGGCTTACATCTCCAACGCTGTTTTCAAATGAATAGTGAATTAATGAACTATTGCTCCCCAATCCCGGTATGAATCCAGCATCCTTAAAGAACGGAGGTGTTTCAACAACCTTGTAGCCTAAAGCAGCTGCTTCTTTTTCAAAGCCGTTTTCATTAGCTAAGTATTGAAAGTCAGTTGCATCGCTATAAATTCTATCCATTGATGTTGGAGAAGGAACGATTTTGTTCACGATACTTTCCACAACATATTTTTTATTCGTTTTACCGGTGACTTTAATAATATGCCACCCAAATTGAGATTTTACAGGTCTCTGTATAACGCCGATCTTACCGCTGAAAGCAGCTTTCTCAAATTCTTTCACCATTTGACCTTTTCCAAACCAGCCTAAATCACCGCCAAGTTTTGCACTACTCGGGTCGGTTGATTTTTCACGGGCAAGTTGAGCAAAGTCTGCACCATTCTTCAATTCTTTATAAATACTCTTCGCTTCCTTCTCATCTTTTACGAGAATGTGAGATGCTCTTACTAATTTTTCCTTACTTTTAATACTCTTTGAAACGAAATAAACTACAAACTCTCCGTTTGCCATAACCGGTCCGACGAAACTACCGGGTTTAGCGTCTACTATAAGGTCTTGAGCTTCACGGGGAATTTGTGATAATTGCAAAGTGTCTTTGCTGTAAGGTTTATCGGAATAAATCTCTACATAAGTTTTGAATGAGCTTGTATCTTTCTTTGCTTTTTCAATTATTGCTTCAAGGTTTTTCTTTATTCCAGTCGTATCGCCATGTGAAGCAACTGTTGGAAAAAGGACATATTTTATCGTTCTCTTTTCATCAACTTTATAATCTTCCTTATTTCTGTTATAATAATCTTTGATATCTTCGTCAGTCACGGAAATCGCCGAATCACCAATCGTATTAATTCCGACGAGTACATAATCAGCATTCATTTTAATATTATCGTCGGCAAATTTTCGGGCAATTTCATTATCGGAAACAAAAGCAGATGCATTTATATAGTTAGCTAACTTTTCCTGCAATAACTGCTGACGTACTTGATCTTCAAGCTGAAGAACTGCTTCTTTGTTTTGAGGATTATAGATTGCCGCATCATAAGCTTGCCTGTTAAATTGACCGGTGGAATCCATAAAATATTGCGTAACAGATCTGGGGGGATTTGGACCCAACAAAACATCTTTAATTTCTTCCGGCGAAACGGTTAATCCGAACTCTTTAATTTTTTGTTCCATCAAGGTTTGGTTTACTAAATTATTCCAAACTTGATCTCTGAACTGTTCCATTTGACTTTCAGGAATTTCTTGTCCTGTCTGTTTTACCTGAAATTGTTTGTATCTATCAATTAAGTTTGCATATTCCTGATACGTAACTTCCTTACCATTGATTTCCCCAACATTATTACTTCTGCCACCGATAACCTTTGAAAGATTGGAATCGGAAAGGACCATAAAAAGCACAAACAATCCACCTACTGTAATTATGAACCATGGAGCTAAACTCCTCATCTTGGCCATCATTCCCATAATAAACTAAACCTCCAACAATAACTATTTTTTAAAAAAATTAAGACTTTAAATGTAGATAGGCTTTAACTTAAAATCAATGTTTTTAATTAGTTACACATTTCGTAGATTCAACCTCCAAGTGCGACAGATTTAAGATTACCAATAAAAACATTTAAAGGTGAATTAAGATTTAATACTTTTCTATGTCTGTTATTAAGTTTAATATTTATCGCATTATAACTAACAGAAAATTGTCTACAACTAATATAATCTTATGCAAAAAAAGGCGGAGAAGAAAACAAATAAATTGTTCGTAATATTTTTTATCCTATTTTCACTAAACTCATCAGTGCAAAGTCTTAAGCTTTTAGATTCCAAATTGATCGAGGATGCCACATCCTCCTCTACTCAAAAGCCATCTTCACATAAACAAGAATTAAATTGACAAAGGTATCAATTATGATCAAGCACACATTTTTAAAATCTTATAGAAAGACAATTCGAAGCATTTTCGTAATTTTAGTAGTCGTGATACTAAGCACAGTAAGCGATATAAAATCTGGTGTGAGCCAGAAAAACGTGTTTTCTTTTCAGTTAAATGGAGTAAAAATATCCATTGACGAAAATACGGGTAGTATTCTTGAGATTGCTGATTGCTGGACCCAACAAGACGATATATCTTGATGCTTCACCTCGTCAATCAAGTATCATAGATCTCGCCTATCCGGTAAAACAGTTCGAACCTCTTAGACTTGCGTCCAGATTTTCTGAAAATGTAAAAATTGAACGATTAGAAGAAAGCGTTACCATTTCATGGGAGAACCTCGGTGCAAGCCGAAAGTTTGACCTTCCTGGACAGATTTCCGCCTCGGTCCGTTTCAGGGCTGCTCCGGATGACAAATCTATCATAATGACATGTATAATCAAGAATAAGTCAGATAAAAGTATACCCCAGGTTTTGTTTCCTGACTTTATGGGACTGCTTCCTTTTGATGGAGAAGCTAATACAATGTTTCGTACGGCTGCTTTTGAGGTAGCACCTTTTAATATATTAAAGCCCGTTGATGAAACAGTACCTTTCTATGCCACCGGTTTGCTTCATAAGGGTAATGGCTGGGTTGAGTATAAAAGCGGTAAATATAGGTCATTTAGCCAAAAGCTGGTTGATTGGCTTGATTTCGGTGGTATAAATCGTGGATTTAGTCTTTTTGCTAAGCGATGGGGACCGGAGGACCCGCATGCATCAATAATGCTGCACCGCTCGGAAACAGACGGTAAGATTCGCTTATTGTTTGCCCATTCAATAACAATTGCACCGGGAGAAGAGTGGCACAGCGATGAGTACTGGCTGACGCCTCATCAGCATGGTTGGGCAGAGGGAATCGAACCTTTTCGCACTTGGGTGAAGAAAAACTGGACACGCAAATATCCTCTGCCAGAGCACATAAAAAAAGGGATGGGCTTTCGTACTGTATGGATGGCTAAAGGAGTAACGAACGATTCGCTAGATGCGATTTTTCACTATGATGATTTGCCGAGATTGGCAAAGGAAAGTAAGGAGCATGGACTCAACGAAATGGTAATATGGTTTTGGTGCCCTTACTTGCAATTACCGGTTCAGACACTTGATTATCTTGGTACAGAGCAAGAATTAATAGATGCGGCTGCAGAATGTAAACGACTTGGTGTTAACCTGAACCTTTTTATCAGCGTACTCTATCTCGCAGATCCGACAGCATCCAGATATGGGTTGACGACTACGAAAGAAGCATCTTGGACCTATCATCCAGAGCTTATCCCTATTTTTAATCCCCCGTATGCTTCATGGAACAGGAGTGCTCTAGCTGTTCAAAGCGACCCGAAATGGCAGAATGATGTTCTGGCTTCATTTAAAAAATTTATTGACCTTGGACTTACTTCATTCGTATGGGATGTATTTAGTGCCGCACCAACAAAACCGAATCTTTATGACTTGGCTGAAGCGATTCGGGATACTGCATTTGCTCATGACCCTCAAGCAGTTTTTGCCGGCGAAGGGGGATGCGATATTGGGGAGGACTATAAATATTTAGACTATACATGGAATTGGAACTGGAATTGGCCCACCTATAACGATTTTCGCGCTTTCACCAGTGTCTTCTCTACACCACGCCTGAACGTAAACATTGACAACTCGGCTAAAGTTGTAAAATACTGCTTTGCTGATAATGCTTATATGAACATTATGCCGTCCACACCTGATGGGATCAATGCCTCAGACATGATCGTTAATCATCCAGAGGTAAGCCAAGCTCTTCGACAGTGTGCAAAGCTCCGTCAACAATTCTTGCCTTATTTTGAGGATGGGAAGCTGATTGGGAACTGCATTCTTACAAGTAATTGCGACTCAACTCACGTCAGTGCTTATGTGTTACCTGATCGGGTGTTAGTAATCATGATTAACGACGCGGATGAAAGACATATAAAGTTCTCATGCGATCCGGCGTATTGGGTTCATTCTGAAACGGGAAAATTTAAAGTAAATGTTTTCAATTCTGACGGCGTACTAGTCGACAGCAATAAAAATGCGCCAGGTGAATGGCACGGAACAACGATATTATTGAAACATTTAGATATGACACTATATGAATTTCTTGCAGAATAAATGTTCAAACTGCACTTGCTTGCTTTTGTAATTTAAAAGCCACAGCAACAAGAGATTTAGCAGAATTATTAGAAAATAGAAAGATTACAAATAACGCGTGTTTGAAAATAAATGATGTTTCTAACTGAACAAGTTCAGTCAGTTAATTGCAAGTATTAAACAAATAATGTAATTTGTACGAAAGTAATTTTTACAAAACCCTTTAACTCTTAATTAAATAAATCTGAATTGATTTATATGTCTGAAAAGAATCACACAAAGTCTAAATCAAAAAAACTTTCAAGAAATCCATTGTTTTGGGTTACAGTTCTTCTTGTTTTATATATGTTCATCGGTTTTGTTGTTATTCCTTTTATAATCAGAGGTCAAGCAATTGATTTCATTAAAGAAGAGTATAACCGTGATGCT
This sequence comes from Chlorobiota bacterium, assembly GCA_013151565.1. GTDB lineage: Bacteria > Bacteroidota > Ignavibacteria > Ignavibacteriales > Melioribacteraceae > SZUA-22. The sequence goes on along the minus strand of JAADIB010000039.1, from coordinate 2,326 downwards.
AAAATTGAAACTGTGTCATTCAATCCCTTCACCTTTACTCTTTCTATAGAAGGCTTTCTGCTCAACGAAAAAGATAGAGGAGTTTTTCTGAAATGGGGTGATTTTTATGTAGATCTAAATTTATTTCCTTTATTCAGCAAAGTAGTTGATATAGAAGAATTACAACTTTTATATCCTGAAATCCAAATAATAAAGAAGAGAGAAGAATTCAATTTTTTCGACCTTATTATAAAAGAGGAAGAGGAGGTTGATGCATTAAAAGAAAATTCCGATTGGGATTTTCTGGTTAGAAATTTAAGGATCAGAAAATTGAACTTATTGACCCAAGATAAATCGGTTGAACCGATGGCAGAAGTTCATATTGACAGCATTGATGTTCTGCTTGCCAACATTCATCCATTTACTAGTGATACCACGGAATTCAAAGTCGATTTTGAAATTCGTGAGGGCGGCAAAGGCTCTGTCAGCGGTATTTTTACTCAAATACCGTCGATGACTGAGTTTACATTCGATACGGACTCGATAGCAATAAATACAAAGGGAAATGTAAAACTTTTAATGCCGGAAAACGAAGAGCCAATTGCTTCTTACATGGGAACGATAGGACTAAATGATCTGAACATGTTCGACACTAAAAAGGAAGAGAAATTTCTTGCATGGGACAAATTAGAAAACCGCGGTGTGGAAATTCATTCCGAACCGATAACACTAACTATAGATAGTGTTCTGATTGACGGACTTTTCTCACGAATTGCAATTGCCGAAGACCAGACCATTAATATTATAGATGCATTTGAACCGGTAATGAAGAATTCGGATACTACCGCTGTTGAAGAGAAAGAAAAATTCGATAGTTTATTTACCACAAGCTTAAAGGAAACATCATGAGAAGAAAATATTGCAACAGTTTCTACCGATCAAGAATTAAGACGGGAAATTTTGGAATCCTTGTATAGAGAAGCATACAACGATAGCCTGCTTAACATTCTGATCTCTCGACATATTAAAGGATCTGATTCCAAAAATGATTCAATTAAAATTACTGCAAAGAATATTGATGATGATCGAATTATTGATTATGAGAAATTATTTTAACTCGATGGTTGATGACATTATTAAAAACAGAAAGTAAGCAATAACGAATTAATGAAGTTAGCAGCAGAGAGAGCGGAAAGAGTAAGCAGTTTTCTTATTAGCAAGCAAAAGTTGCATGCAGAAAGAATTTTGATGAAAGGAAATGAGATCTATGAAAACGAAGACGATGACTGGGTAAAATGCAGACTGGAACTTGGTGCATTGTAAAAATGTACTCCGTTTATAATTTTTTTAAGAAACATAATCAGCAAAAAGTAGTACAATACTTTATATACATTCTAACTAAACTATTCACAAACAAAGGGGTTTAACATGCCTACCACAATTGATAATCTAAAAGAAGCATTCGCCGGTGAAAGCCAGGCAAATCAGAAGTATCGTTCGTTTGCTGAAAAAGCAGAGAAAGACGGATTCCCTAATATTGCAAAATTGTTCAGAACCACTGCAGAAGCTGAAAGATTACATGCAGCCGGACATTTAAGAGCTTTAGACGGAGTTGGATCAACTTCTGAAAATCTGCAGGCTGCAATTGACGGAGAAACATACGAATATACAAAGATGTATCCGCCAATGCTTGAGAAGGCTGAAGAAGAAGGACATAAAGCTAAAACAATGTTCAAATTTGCCGTTGCAGCAGAGGCTGTTCATGCAAAACTTTACACATTAGCGCTTGAAGCCGCCAAAAATGGTGAGGACTTATCTGAAGTAGAATTTTACCTCTGTCCTGTTTGCGGTTATATTGAATTCGGCTCGGCACCGGAGAACTGTCCGATTTGCGGTCTGAAAGGTGAAAGATTTATTCAAGTATAAGTTACATAAAAACCCGACTTTTTTAAACTCGTTATCCGAAAGTCAAAAGTCGGGTTTTTTATATTTTTGTTCTGTAAAGCGAATCTCCCGATTCGCTTTTTTTGAACCTACATGCTTTCGATCAATTGTCTGCCACTGTGTGGACAGTGGCAGCAGTTTCATCATCTTACAAGTAACATTTTTTTAACTTGGTTAAACTCACTGGCTTGTAATTTATAAAAATAAACACCGCTTGGTAAATTATTAGCATTAAACTGTACAGTATATCTTCCAACTGATTGCTGCCGGTTAACCAGCATAGCTACCTCTTGACCAAGTGAATTATAAACCGTTAAATTTACAAATCTGTCTTTTGGTATTTGATAACTTATTTGCGTTGTCGGATTAAACGGGTTAGGATAATTTTGATATAGCATAAATT
>JAADIB010000400.1 GCA_013151565.1 Chlorobiota bacterium | reverse complement strand
ACCCGCTCTCTGCTTTCTTTTACGGCGCTATCTGGAAGTCCGACAACTGTAAAGGATGGAAGCTGTTTTTCATAATGAGTTTCAACTTCAACCAAAACGGCATCAATACCATAAGTAGCGCTTGAATAAACCTTTGAGAACATTATCGTGAAAGTGATGTTTTAGAATAATGTAAAATAAAAAAATAAATGGACTAAACTAAATTTAAAGTTTCGTTACAATATTTTAGTTTGTTTTAGAACTAATAATAACTTTGCTGAATTCATCAGGATCTAATAGAGTTTTTGAGAGTTCTAGAATTTCATCTAGCGAGACTGCATTGATACTATCTATTGACTGCTGGATTAATTTTACTCTATTAAAGTATAGCAGCGACTGCGCCATACGTATCATTCTGTTGCTTGTGCTTTCCAAATGCATCAGAAGCTGTCCCTTTAAGTATTCTTTCGCTCGGTTAAATTCCCTCTTATTAATTCCACTATGAATTATCTTATCAAATTCTTTGTAAACCAGGTCAGTAGCCTTCTGTAAAGATTTTTCTCCTGTTGAAAAGTAAACCCCGAATGAGGACACATCGGAAAATGAACTGAGAAATGAGTTGATCTGATAAGTAATTCCGTTTTTTTCCCTAAGTGTGTTGAACAAACGAGAGCTGCTTCCCTCGCCGAGTATGTGAGAAAGAAGATTTACTTTTACGCGGTCGTCATTATCATATCCAACTGCGCTTCTTCCGATTATCGCGTGCGCCTGCTGAATTTCTTTCCGAAGGACCAGATCATTAGCCTTTTTAAGGTTTACTTTTTTCCTCTTTGCACTGCGAGGTTTTTTAGAATTAAATTCTTTGCTTTCTACAAGCCGGATAATTTCATCATGATTCACATCACCAGAAGCGGAAATTATCATATTCTTAGTCGTGTAAAATCTTTCAATGTAATTTATAAAATCATTATGACCGAACGAGCGGATATTCTTCTCAGTCCCGATTATCGGATAGTGCAGACTATTACCTTCATATAAAATTGACTCAAACTTATCAAAGATCAATTCTTCGGGTGTATCTTCAATATCGTAGAGCTCGTCAACAATCACTCCCGCTTCTTTTTTGATTTCACTCTCCTTGAAAACAGAATTCTGCACCATATCTGAAAGCACATCGAACACCTTTGGAAGATGCTGCCCTAATCCTCTTCCATAATAGCATGTATGCTCTTTGGAAGTAAAGGCATTTAGATAGCCGCCTAGCGATTCAACTTCATCGGATAATTTTTTCGAAGTTCTTCGTTTTGTTCCTTTAAAAAGCATGTGTTCCGTAAAATGACTGATCCCGTTGTTCTTGGAATTCTCATTTCGCGAACCGGTATTGAACCAAAAGCCTAATGAAAAAGAATTTACATGAGTAAGCTGCTCGGTTACAATCCTTATTCCGTTATCTAAAGTGGTTAATTTATAATTTTCGTGTATCATTTATCCCTGAAAAATTGAGGTGCAAATATATTGAAAGACTTAATGGAATCAAACTGGGTGGAAAAATGTGAAACGTGAAATGGCAAATGTCAAAATTTTAACCGCTAAGACACGATGACGCAGAGAATAATATAACTAAAATCTTTTGTGAATTTCGCGCCTGCTTTGCATTCTTTGCGGTTAAAAATATTTTGAAGGGGATGTCTGAATTAAGCTGCATTGGGAGCTTTAAAATTCATTGAAACGCCAAGAGATTTAAGTATTTTAAAAATTGTTTCGAAACGAGGTTTTGCCCCTGGAACCAGAGCTTTATAAAGACTTTCTCTACCAAGTCCCGATAGCTCAGCAATTTGTTTTATTCCTTTTGCTTTTGCAACATCGCCAATGGCTGCTATTAATAATGATAGGTCATCATCTTCAATTACTGCATTTAAGTATTCGGCTATCATTTCTTCACTATCAAGATAATCCGTTGCATCAAAACGTGTTATTTTATTTTTCATTGTTCTCCTCAATTCTTTTAATTATTACTCTTGCTTTTTCAATATCCTTTGTTTGAGAAGATTTATCTCCTCCTACTAACAAGAGAATTATTTGGGACTTTTTCTTTATAAAGTATATTCTATAACCAGGACCAAAAGTAAATCGTATTTCAAAAAGACCACCACGTAAAGATTTATGATCACCAAGATTGCCCAACTCAATCTTCCTTATTCTAGCCAAAATTCTTGCTTTAACTCGTAAATCTTTTAGCTTTCTAAACCATTTATCAAATTGCTCAGTCTTTTCAACGAAATACATATTACAATGTATCCAATTGGATACTTTTTGTCAAGTTTTAATTGAGAGTAAGTTTATAAAAGTTTTGGATACAAAACTATTGATGTGTTTGTCTAAGCACTAAGACGTGATGACGCAGAGATCATTTTAATTAAAACTTCTTTGCGACTCAGCGTCTTTGCGGTAAAAAAGTGCAGTTCTATTTCTCAAATTTCTCTTTGTATTGCTCAAAAAAATCTTCGATGTTTTTATATGCTTTTTCGAGCACATCATCTTGAGGAAGAAAGACAACTCTAAAATGTTTTGTGCCGGGTTTCTGACCAAAACCGCTTCCCGGTACTACCACTACTCCTGTTGCTTTGATCAATTCTGAAACAAAATGACTATCTTCACCTTTTATATCAATTTTTGGAAAAGCATAGAATGATCCTTCAGGCTTAACGCAAGAAATCCCTGGAACTGCATTCAGCATTTGAACGGTCATGTCTCTTCGTCTTGTTAATTTTTCCAGCGCAACTGTCAAATGCGATTGGTCGCCATCTAATGCAACGGGAATGCTGTATTGCTCTGGATGATTAGCCGATAAACGAGCGCGCAGCATTTTGTTAATTGCTTCGATGTAATCTTCCAGAATTGCCTTTTGTCCGCTTACAATTCCCCACCCTATTCTGAACCCGGGAACCATATAATTTTTTGACAGTCCGCCAAACGTAATTACGGAAGCATCAGGATTGATCGATGCAATTGAAACGAGTTTATTATCATCGAATAAAAGTTTGTCATATATCTCATCAGCAAAGATCACAAGGTTGTTTTCCACTGCAAGATCAACAAGTTCTTTAAGTGTGTTATAGCTTGCAATTGAGCCGGTCGGGTTATTCGGATTGATGATAATGATCGCTTTTGTTTTATCGTTTATTTTACTTTTAATATCTTCAACATCCGGCTGCCATCCGTTCTCTTCATCCAGATAATAAGGATTTTCCATCATCTGCAGCTTGCTGGATATTGCCGTATAAAGCGGATAACCTGGAGTCGGAGTTAAAACATTCTCGCCTTCATTAACTAGTGCAGTCAATGCGAGTTCAATGGCTTCGCTAGCGCCTGTAGTCACGAATATATCCAGAATATCTTTAATGCCCTTCCTTTCTGCTTCACGCTCAATTGAATCAAGCGCAGGCTTAATTCCCGATGACGGTGAGTATCCGTTTTTATTTTCGAGCATCGCTTTGTAAGTTGCTTCTATCATTTCTCTGGGCGGTTCAAAATCGTAAAGATTCGGATCGCCAATGTTGAGATAGAGCATCTCCTTCCCTGTCTTTGCAA
>JAADIB010000431.1 GCA_013151565.1 Chlorobiota bacterium | reverse complement strand
CTTGGGAAAAAGTTAAAACGATAGAGAGCGATCCAAACGGCTGGTATTGCTATACAGCAATTGAGTTTGTTGGTGATCACGTTCTGCTAGGGCATTGTGCCGGCGATACTAAGAACTACGGTGGACTGGAAACCACACAGATCACAAGATTAAGTATGGATTGGATATATAAAGATGCAACACAAGAACCTGCTGTTTTATCTGACAAAGATGGAATTGTAGAATTAACGTGTAAAGATAAAAATGCATTGATATATTTTACTATTGACGGAACTTATCCAACAGTTGAATCAAGTAATATCTACCATGGACCTATAAAGGTCAGCGGAACAACTTTGTTGCAGATGTTTGCAATCAGTGATGATAAGACTGTCAGCGGTCTTGTTTCGACATACATAGGAACTGATATTTATCAGCCGGCAATAAACAGCTTAAATACTACCGGTTCTGGTTTGAATTATAACTATCTTGAAGGAGATATCAAAAATACTAGAGGAATTGAAAAGGTAACGGTGATAAAGTCGGGAGTAATACCAAGGTTCTCAATCACGGATAGAAAAAGGGAAACTAATTTTGCTTATACTTTTGACGGCATCATAAAAATTCCTCAGGATGATCTATATACATTATATTTGAAATCTAATGATGGAAGCGTTCTCTATATAGATGATAAAAAAGTAATTGATAATGACGGGTTGCACGGGGCTTATGAAAAGTCAGTGTCGATTTCCTTGCAGAAAGGATTACACAAAATAGCCTTGAAGTATTTTCAAGCGGGCGGCGGGAACTTGTTAAAAGTATCTTGGAGCAGCAACAAATTCGAAAAGACTGAAATCCCGGAAACAGTATTATTCCATTAATTAAAAAGGCAATCATGTTTGAAAAAATTAGAGAACTGCTAATCCTATATTTAGTTTTACTTGTTTTTCCAATCACTCTGTTTTCACAAAACACACCTGAACATGATCTGATTGTTTCAGTCGAGAGAATTTGGGATAGAGCCGGGCATAATGCGTTTACAAGTCTAATAGATTACAATGGAAAATTATATTGTGCCTTCCGCGAAAGTTCAGGGCATGTCTCTGATATTAACGGGACTATCAGAGTAATTGCTTCGGATGATGGTCAGAATTGGTATTCTGTTGCGCATATATTTGAAAGAGGATATGATCTGCGTGATCCCCAATTATCTGTAACACCGGACAATCGTATTATGCTCAATATCGGTGGCTCAATTTATACAGGCGGTAAGCTAACTGGAATGGAACCGCAAGTCAGTTTCTCCGATACGACTGGAAGAAACTTCTCCTCCCCGCAGAAGATTTTTATCGATGAGAAAATTAAAAGTGATAAAGACTGGCTCTGGAAAGCAACTTGGCATAAAGGGACCGCCTATGCAACAGCATATCAACCTTCTAAGGAAAAATCTGTTCAGCTATTAAAAAGTAGTGATGGAGTTCATTATAATTATGTTACAACCTTTGATGTTATCGGAGGAAATGAAACAACTTTAAGTTTTACTGCTGATGGCAAAATGATTGCCGTTGTTAGATGTGATAAGATGCGTACCGGATATATCGGTTCAAGTGAACCTCCGTATAGAGAGTGGACGTTTAACAAACTCCAAGCACGTGTGGGCGGTCCAAATTTAATTCTGCTTGATAATGGAGTAATGCTTTGTGCTACAAGAGAATATCCGCCTGACCACAATGAAAAAACAATTCTTGCTAAAGTTGGACTTGATGGAGAGTTTATAAAATTGGTTACACTTCCAAGTGGTGGGGACTGCAGTTATCCCGGACTCGTAATGAGGGATAGTCTTCTTTATGTTTCCTATTATTCATCGCATGAGGAAAAGACGGCGATCTATTTGGCTAAACTGGTTGATCTAAAATATGGATATGACAGTTTTGAACGTGTACCGGAACCGGTTGTGCTTTCTGATAAAAATGGAATTGTTGAGTTATCATGCAAGGACAATCAAGCAGTGATCAAATATACTTTAGATGGAAGTATGCCAACAACTTTAAATGGATATACATATAAAGAACCGATCAAGATTGATAAAACCACACTACTCAGAGCGATAGCAGTTAGATATAAGTATCCCGAAAGTAATGTTCTCAGTCAATATGTAGGTACTGATATTTATCAAAAATCCCAGCAAGTTGAAAAGAATTTATCAAAAGGTTTGAAATATGAGTACTATGAGGGAAAAGTTAAAAACACAAGCGAGATCAGTGAATTAACAAAAATGAAAACCGGTGTTGTACCTAGCATTACAGCAGCTCAGCGAAACCGTGATGCAAACTACGCTTTTATTTTTACAGGTTATATTAAAGTTCCCGAAGATGGTCTTTATACATTCTATTTGACTTCGAACGATGGAAGCCGGTTTTACTTGAATGATGAGTTGGCAATCAATAATGACGGCGCGCATGGTAAAAGAGAAGAGTCGGTTTCATTATCTCTTAGAAAAGGTTATCACAAATTGCAGTTGTCTTATTTCCAATTAGGAGGAGGTCAAGACTTGATACTGGAATGGAGCGGGGAAAAGTTTAAGAGAGAGAATATTTCTTCTTTTGTGTTTTATCATTAAGTTATGTTTTAAATTCTGAGTACCGAAAAATAAATTCTTAAAAATTCCATAATTTATATCATAAATTAATTGGAGGATAATATTATCAAAACTTTAAAAATGCTTAACCTCGCAATTCTATCGGTCTTTATTTTTGTCCAATGTACAGTAAAGACTGGGGAGAGAGTAGAGAGTGATACTAAAGTTGTCGGACCGCAGCCAGATGGAAGTATTCTGGTCCCGACAAATCAGCTTCTGCGTCCCGCAGGATTTCAAGTTCAGTTTCAGGGAAGACCCGTTGATCTAGCGCTTAGCCCCAATGGCAAGTGGCTGGCTGTATTGAACATAAATTCTCTGGAATTGATTTATGTAAGAGATAGAACAATAATTCAGAGGCTGCGGATAAAAAAAGGCGGTTCATATAATGGTGTTGCCTTCTCGAATGACAGTAAAAAGATATATGTAAGTCAGGCAAGAGATCATATTCTTATTGCAGAAATGAATAAGGATAATGTTCTTACGTGGAAAGATAAGATCACATTTGCGAAACCTAAAATCGGCGGTCATCCGGTACCGGGCGGAATTGTATTAGATAAAGAGAATCGTAAACTCTATACAACACTGAACCGAAGCAACACTATGGCAGTTGTTAAGTTATCAAATAAATCGATAAAAGAAATTCCGGTTGGTGTTGCGCCATATGAAGTTGCGCTCTATTCATCCGAGAAAGCATACGTAAGTAATTGGGGCGGAAGACAGCCGGACGAAGATGAAGATTCTTATAAATCATCCGGCAGTGAAGTATTGATTGATCCGAAAACCGGGATTGCAAATAACGGTACAGTTTCCGTTGTGGATCTGAAAGCAGGAAAAGAGATTAAGACCATTAAAGTCGGGCTACACGCAATGGTATTAAGTCCCGATAAGAAGAGACTATATGTAGCATGTGCAAACAGCGATATCGTGTCGGTGATCGATACGAAAACTGATAAAGTTATTGATGAAATTTCTGTACGAATGAGCAAGGATCTTCCATTCGGCAGCGCTCCTAATGCACTAACAATTTCAAAAGACGGAACTCGACTTTATGTTGCTAACGGTACTGATAATGCTGTCTGTGTTATAAAGTTGAATGACAACAATAAATTCCTCGGATTCATTCCAACAGGCTGGTATCCCGGTGCATTGCAGTTTGATAAAAATGAAAAATTTCTGATCGTAGCAAATACAAAAGGAATCGGTTCGAGAAACATGCGTGCCGATAGACCCGGATACAATACTCATAATCACATGGGAACTATTTCCTTTATTACTACTCCGAGTGAAAGCCAATTAGTCAAGATGACGG
>JAADIB010000130.1 GCA_013151565.1 Chlorobiota bacterium | reverse complement strand
AATATTCTACTCGATACAACTCAAACTGATAATAATGGATTTTATATATTTAAAGAGCTTCTCCCAGATGATTACTATATCCAGTTTATTCTCCCTGATGGATATTTGTTCACAAAGAAAAATCAGGGTGATGATAGAGAAGTTGATTCTGATGCAGATGAACTTACAGGCAAAACCGATATTATCACATTAATGCCTAGTACAACCGACCTTTCGTGGGATGCGGGATTATATTCATCAGGACAAGAAGAATTTGATCTGATGCTTGAAATGACTGTGAGCAATTCAAATCCGAATGATGAAGAGAATATTTTCTACACATTAACGGTAACAAATATTAGTCCGGTTGATGCACACAACGTTGAAGTTACCGATCTTCTTCCAGCCGGGTTAGATTATTTATTTACCGAACCGGCAAACTATGATACCTCAAATAGCATTTGGTCTGTCGGTGATATTCCATCTGGTGAATCGGAAGATCTGAATATTCACGTAAAAGTAAATTATAAAGATCTGAGTTTAAGTCCCCCAATCGATCTGGGTATTGCATCGGATTATAATCTATTCGTCTTGAAAGATGTTGTGCAGCCATCATCCGACACGGAAGGGAAAGTCGCGGTGGGTAGAAATGCCTCATTTTCAAATTACAGTATTGGCGATAAGTTACCACCATCCGGCGGAGCAGTAGATGTTCTTATAGTCGGAAGGAAATTGACTTTTACAAGCGGTATCGTATTTGGCGGAAATATTGTTTACGGTGAGTTCATTGATATTCCCCAGTATGCTGTGAGCGTTGTTGACGGAACTATTCGGCAGGAAAATCCGGTACCGATTGATTTTGATCAAGCGGAAACAGAATTGCTTTCCGTATCATCTCAATTGGCAAGTCGTGAAGCTAACGGAACTGTAGAAACTCAATGGGGCGGATTGGTCTTAACGGGAACAGATCCGATGTTCAATGTTTTTGAGATGGACGGTGAACTGCTTTCAAATTCCAATAATATGACAATCACAGTTCCATCGGGAGCAGTTGTAATTGTAAACATAACAGGTGAAACAATATCGTGGAGCGGCGGACTTTCAGTGAGCGGTACAGATATTAGCAATGTACTTTACAATTTTAACGATGCAACCGATTTGACAATAAGCGGCATCGATGTTCGCGGCTCTGTACTTGCACCAAAAGCACATGTTAATTTTATTGCCGGTGTCATAAACGGTCAAATGCTTTGCCAATATTTTGAAGGCAGAGGACAGATGAACAACATCAAGTTCCGCGGATTCATCCCCGGTAATCCCGAAATTACAAATTGTGCAGACATAACCTACTCAGAACCAACAGATACTAATAAATCCAATAACAGCGCATGCGTTACAATTTATGTGAATGTTAATCCCGATCCAAACGAAGGGACAAGCGATGAACAATGGGAAGAAGTAAGCGGATTTGAATTGAACGAAATGATCTGGTCGATGTATCAGAGCAGCAATGGTTTATTGCTGGGGACAGTGGGCGGACATATTTATCAGAATACAGCATCCGGATGGGAATTGCTTAATGATGGAATGAGCGCCGGTTTCATTTGGTCGCTTTTTGAAAATAACGGAATTATTTATGCCGGTACCGATCAAGGATTATATAAATATGACGGCTCAAATTGGGAGGCAATGGAACTTACCGGCGATGTAAGATCAATTCTAATATTGGACAATACGCTTTATGCAGCAGTATGGGGAAAGGGTGTTTTCTACTCCAACAATAACGGACAAACTTGGACAGGAATGAATGACGGGTTGATCTATTACTCAACTCAGCCTTTAGCAGTAATTGATGGCGAATTGTTTGTTGGAACTTTCGGTCAAGGAGTCTTGAAATATGATTTTGAAAACTCCACTTGGACTGAATTGCCGATTGAGTATAAACTTATTTGGACTCTAACCACAGATGCAATTGGAAATATTTATGCTGGAACTTCAGGCAGCGGTGTTTATACGTCAAAAGACGGGGGCAGCAATTGGACTCAGATCAATACAGGTTTGCCTGATCAATACATCTATTTGCTTTCGACATATGAAAATGAAGTTTACGCTGCGACATGGTTCGGAGGAATTTATAAATTATCAGAATCCGATGGCACGATGGGTCCTTGGAAAAGTATTGGAATGAGAGGAATTCAAGTAAGTTCAATGTATGTTGATAAATCATCGGGAACACTTTTTGCCGGAACAAGCAGCGGCGTTGTTTACAAGACAGCAAATACGGCAACAGAAGTTAATACAGAGAAAGAAATTCCAACTGAATATAGCTTGTCGCAAAATTATCCTAATCCTTTTAATCCAAGTACAATAATTAAATATTCCATCCCCAGCCTCGGCAGGCAAGCTGCCGTAGGGAAAGGGCATGTCCTTTCCGTACAACTAAAGGTTTACGATATCCTTGGACGAGAGGTTGCTGCCTTAGTAAACAAACAGCAGAAACCTGGATATTATGAAGTGAACTGGAATGCATCCAATATGCCAAGCGGAATTTACTTCTATCAAATTAGAGTTTATTCTACTTATAGTAACAGACAATTCATTAAAACAAATAAAATGATATTGATGAAATAACCCGTGTTATTTATCAACATTCAATCATTCCGATAAAATCAATGCTACATAATTGTTGAGTTTATTAGTGTACTCTTATAAATTTTCATTTGTGTTTTGAATTGGTATTACAAAAAAATATATTGTAAATTATTTTTATAAAAAGTATGATATTTGATAATCCATTAGAGAAATGAAAACAGAAGATAATTTACAGTTCGGTATAAAGTTCTGGGTAATACTTGCTTCAATAATGATTGTAATCGCTGGAATAAAGGAAATGGCAAGTCTAGTTACACCATTATTCTTGGCTTTGTTTATCACAGCAATTTGCTACGGACCGTTTATTTGGCTACAGAAAAAAGGAATACCGGAGATTCTTTCTTTGATTGCAGTAATATTTGGGATTGCATTTGTAACCGCTTTAATAGGAGCCGTTCTGGGAACATCCATTTCAGGGTTCATCGAAAAAATGCCATTCTACGAAGAAAAATTTAATAATTATTGGGTAGAAATAAACAACTGGTTTATGAGTTTAGGATGGCTTGAAAAAGATTCGGGATTAGAAAAGCATATTAACCCAAGCAGTATAGTCTCTATTGCCGGCAGTATTTTTACGGGTTTGGGTAACCTTATGAGCGATTTTTTGCTTGTATTAATTGTTGTAATTTTTATGCTTCTTGAGATATCAATATTCATACAAAAAATGAAATTGATCAGCACAGACTCATTACGCAATGTTGACAATATAATGCACAACATGAATACTTATTTTGGAACCAAAGCTATTACTAGTCTTATAACAGGTGTTTTCATTGCCGTTTCACTAGCAATTATCGGTGTTGATTTTCCAATCCTTTGGGGCTTTCTTGCATTTCTGTTGAATTTCATTCCTAATATCGGTTCAATAATAGCGGCTGTACCAGCGGTTTTACTTGCATTGGTTCAATTGGGTCTTACAAGTGCAATAGAAGCAACTGTTGTTTATTTGGTTGTCAACGGGGTTATTGGCAATATGATTGAACCGAAATTGATGGGAAAAAATTTAGGACTATCTTCACTAATAGTGTTTTTATCTATGATCTTTTGGGGCTGGATATTGGGAACTGTCGGGATGCTGCTTGCTGTTCCTTTGACAATGACTATAAAAATAATTTTTGACAGCATGGAAGAGACAAAGCATATTGGACTTCTGATGGGGGATGAATCTTCTGTTGAGCACTACAAAGAAAACAAAATTCACAACCATCAAAATAATACACAATGAAAACAAAACTTTTAGTACTATTGCCTTTATTGCTATTTTTGGGAACACATGATTTATAGGTGGAGAAAAAATAAGTTAGAAATTTAATAAGTTAGCGATATGGAAAAACACAAAGAATTAGTAGAAATAATGTTACCCGAAGGGATATTAAATATCTTTGAGTTTAGGGGAATGGCAAAGACACCTCATAGTTATAAGGTAACACTGGAAGAGAAAAATAGGTCACCCAAATTACCGAGAGAATATTCGACAAGAAAAGTAAAATCCAAGGGCTTTAAGGATATTACAATAAATGACTTTCCAGTACGAGGACGAAAAGTGCTATTACGCATACGACGAAGAGTCTGGCAAATAGAAGGACTTAAAAAACTTTTCAAGAATGATTTATCGCTTACCTTTCAAGGGACAAAATTAGAAAAAGAGTTCACTGCTTTTTTAAAAGCAATCAATTGAAAAACATCCAATAGAAATATCAACAGTAGCAAGAACGAATCACTTACGAGCCAATACCTTAGAGAAGAAGTATAAGCCTCATCTATGCCAATACTACCGAGATCTTAAGAAGATGAAAGAGAGCTATTAAAAAGAGAGTTTCATATTCCCGGAGAACACTTTGGCCCCAATATGGAAATAGATGTCCAAAGGACTCCTATAGAGAAACTGGATTGGTAAATGGAGAACTCTACACAATAGTACTGAACAAAGATGCAAGGGGAAGAAAAGGAAGCATTGCAGCACTGATAAAGGGAACAAAGGGAAAAGATATTGCAGAAGCTATCACTAAGAAGGTTTCATTTCTTGTCCGCCTTTGGTGGATTAAAATAAAAGAATGCAGTGTCCTTAATTTAGTTGACTTTTATTCCTCTTTTGAGTCAACCTTTTTCAGGACACTGCAATGTTTATATGAATGTAAATAATCATTATGAAGGGTCTGCCCCGCTTACTATCGACAAACTGAAAGGTCTGTTACAAAAGAAGTAAATGCTATTGCAAATCTTATTAATTATAACCATTGATTATAACATACATGGGATTGAACACCGTTACAAATGCTGCTTCAAAAACGCTGAACCCGTTTTTTTTCATTCCTAAAGTGGCTTGATGGATTAGCTCTCCCAAAACGGCTCCGGCAACCGGTGTAACAATTAGATCCTGGATACTTGGCTGCTCGGCAACACCTTCATACACATATTCCCAGCCCGTTGATATAATTGCGCTGAAAAGAAAGGAATCCAAAATTGACCCGCCTTGTGCACGGATTGTATTATAATAAAGACTACCAGCGTAAGGATGTCCAACATAATTTATCTGCCAATGATCTTCATCCCAAACAGGAGGTTCGTTAAACGCCCGCTTTAAGTTTGACATGGCATTATCGATATAGCCCTCTTTCCATTTTGTTACTGAACGAGGTGCAAGCATAAGAATACCAACCATTGCAACTCCTATACCTCCCCAAATTTTTATTCCGCTTAAATATTGTTCAGTTTGAGCCGATTGAAAATCGAGGATTGAAAACTCATTTGTATAAATATCATTGTTCTTAGTATACATATCATAAAAGAATTGATTTCTTTTAATATTTTTCATGAAATTATTGAAGAAATATTCTTTATTAACAAGGTATTTGTTGAATAATAATTCCTCTTTAAATTGATATGTGCTCATCAATAATTGTTCGGTATTTAATTCTACATTGAATCTGTTGAATGAAAAGTCTTTTGAAAGTAAATCCATATCTATTTTATCATTTATTGAATAAAGAACTATATCTTTCCTGAAATAATTCTCAAGGTTAAAGAACGTTTTTGTATCAAAAAGCAAATTGCAGTTATTTAATTTAACACTAAATCGATCGGATATAAAAGGTTTAATATTAACTATCCTGGTTACATCAATACAAATGCGGGGATCAGGTTTATGGGTAATCGATAGATCTGCAAGGTTTTGTGCAGAGATTTGTGAAAATGTTAATACTAATAACAAAACAGATAAAGTATTATTAAGTAGATTATTATTGAGTAACCTATTAGAATACATTGAAACATCTCTGTAATATTTTAGTATTGGATGCAATTTATTGTCTCTTAATAAAGCAATAACTATACGAATATCAATGTAAAAAAAATTTAATTAATCTTCAGAATTATTTATAATTCATTGAGAATTGTAAATAAAAATCAAGAACAGCTTTAATGAAAATGAAGTTGTTTTAAGTCGATGTATACAGAGTTTCTGTGTTTTACAACAGAAACTCTAATGAAATTTAAGTTAGAATATATACCTAACATTTATACCAAAATTTCCGGCATCAAAACTCGTGTTTTCAACAATAGCAAAATAAGGTCGCCAGTCTGCACTTAACGAAATGGGGATTTGGTTAAATCTATATTCAAGTCCAAGTTCTCCGGTTGCACCAAGTGAAAAAGGAGTTCCAAGAAAAGTGAATGCACCAACACCAGCATACCAATAAAACGCCTCACCACTTAACGGCTTGTAAAGGAAGTCCCAGACCGCGTCAAGCCCCACACCGCTACTACCAAATGAAACACCTGCATGAATCCGGCTCCAGCTGCCTAAAGCAAACACACCGTCAACAGCTACATTACCGCCAGATATAACACCAAATCTAATCCCAAGTTCTTGTGCATTAGAAACTGTTGCAAACATAAAAAGGGCTATTAATAACAATAATAATTTTTTCACGTATTTATTCCGTGTTTATTTAAAAATGAATTATAAATTTAATACTTTATTAAAGTAAGGACAAATAGTCTTATTTGGTCAAATAATATCTATTCAAAACTAAATGTTTTCCAACTCAAAAATCATTTTATTATATAAACCATATTATAAATATTGATGGAATTTAGTTGTATTATTGAATTACAATAATTAAGTTTAATATAATGAGTAAGGTTATTTTAGTCTTATATATTTTAACGACGTTTTTTTGAAGTTTTAACTGTTTCGCATTTAACTACAAATTATATTTGTTCACAAAATGAGGAGGTCCCATGTTCAAAAAAATTCTTACAATTTCTGCACTCTTTTTCTTCGTAACCGCGTCACTCAACGCACAAACTTCACTAAAGATTGAGAAAACTGGTGGTTTTGCGCGCATACAAGCTATGGGCAACAACCCATACATAATAGATCCATTCAATATGACACTCAACTCTGCTTGGGCTGCATATTATGGTAATTTTATTATGGGAGATTTAGGATCAACTGCTACTGCATTTGGCAATGACGGTGTTGGTCAATATATAGGCGCCAATTTCCAAGTCAGTAGAAATTTGACAATAGCAGCCTTTCTTACAAGAACTGATTTCAGCGGAGTATTTTCAATTCTGAACTTAGACCCTTATGGAGTTGTTAATAGGATAAATACTCTAATCGGCGGTGGTGCTATTGTCGGCTTAAATAATAACGTTGCGTTGATGGCATCTTACAGTATGGGTAAGCATAAGTTAGGATTTGGAGTTTCTTATGCAGGAACAACAAACGAATTCAATCCTGCTACCGGTGATCCTACAGCCGGATCAGCATCGCAATTAGGGTTGAATTTCGGTTATGTCAGTCAATTAACAAGCAGCCTATTATTAGAAGCTGCTTTATCACTTTCATTCCCAAGTGCATCTTACGAGCAGCCAAATGTATCAACAACTTCTGTAAGCCAAACTATTTTGAGCTTAAACGTAAGATCATTTTTACGTCTTTCACAAAAATTCAAACTTGTCCCAACGTTGCAGTTTGTTACACAATCAGGAAGCGAAGAAGTACCAAACGGAACCGGTGTTGATAAACGTGACGGCACTTCAACATCAATATTCATTCTGGGTGTTGGATTCCAGTATAGTTACGGAGATTTTCTATTTGCCGGAGGTCCTGCTTATTTTTCGCAAAGCGCAACCAATCCTGCAGTTGAAAATGTATCTCCAGAATTATCAAACGGTTTTTCCGGTTTCCCGATTTGGAATTTAGGCGGTGAGTGGCATCTTGCTAATTGGATCGTAGGACGTGTTGGCTACATGGCAATTACAGGAAGCATTTCAAACGAAACTGCTGCAACTGCAACTGATGTAAATGAAACTATTACTACTTTTTATGGTCCTACAGGTTTCTGGTTAGGTATTGGCCTCAGAGCAGCCGGTTTTTCTCTTGATGCAACTATTAACGATGATGTTCTGCGTCAAGGATTCAATAATATTGGCGGAGGCGGAGCAACCTTTGCTTACATTTCACTTAGTGTAGCTTTTTAATTATAATTTATAAAAAAAAAGAGTATCCTATAACTTTGGGATACTCTTTTTTTCATTCCTAATAAATATCTTAAGCTAAGTTCTAATTAATTCAGCAATTATAATTCTCTTTAAGAGTCCTATGGACAACTCCCGAAAGTTTTCGGGATTGTATATTGTTTCTTGTTTGTTCTTAACTATGGGTTTCACCCATAGTTATTATAATTTGAACTATTTCATAGTTCTGTTATGACTGCAAAGCAGTCAAAGTTATAATAACCACGTATGAAATACGTGGTTATAGATGACAAAACCATAAGGAACTACGGAGTAGTTCAAGTTAACTCCGAAGCTAGTGCTATATTCATATATTTTTATTGGAACGCAGATCATTATGATAACTATGATTTTTTAAGATCATAATTTATCTTAATAATCATAATCATCAGCGTTCCTATTTTGCTTTGACGTCACCGTCCACACGGTGACGTTTTTAACTTACATCGACACTAAATGGTGAGGCTGTCTCAAAAGAGTCATTCTGAACTTGATTCAGAATCTAAAAGTCAAATTTTATAATAAAATTAGATGCTGAAATAAACCTGCCTTGCCGGCAGGCGGATTCAGCATGACAATTTTTAAGTTTTGAGACAGCCTCAAGGGTCAGTGACAGCAATATTACTTGGGTTAAAACCCAATATTCTGTTTTGTTCTTTTCACCACGGCATAAATGCCATGGCAATTCTCTTATTATATTAACTACATAATTAAATTGGATGGAGCGTGCCCCATCCCACGCCTTCGTCGGGCAAGCCTAAATCCCCTCCCAAGAGGGGACTTTAGTTTTATAGTGAGGATTTATCATTCATCTATAAAAAAGATAACCAGATTTTTGTAAATTGCTTAAGTTAATTTTTCGAGATATTATGAATTTTTTAATTGTAGCAATTGGTGCGGGATTAGGCGGCGGATTTCGATATTTACTAGCGGGAGCAGTTCAAAAACTTCTTCCTTCATTTTTCCCTTACGGTACATTATCGGTTAATATTGTCGGCAGTGTTATTCTAGGAATTCTTATCTTCGGATTTGATGAGAAAGGTCTGCTTAGTCCTACTTTACGATTGTTGATAGGCGTCGGGTTCTGCGGCGGACTTACGACCTTTTCAACTTTTTCATTCGAAACGTTCAATCTGATTCGGGATACAGAGTTTTTCCTTGCCGGCGTTAATATATTGGTAAATGTTAGTTTAACTTTGGTCGGGATATACATCGGATATTTAATTACGAGGTAAACAATGAGTATAAGAGGAAAAGCAAAATTATTAAGAATATTTGTCGGGGAATCCGATAAGATACGGCACAACACCGTTTATGAAGAGATTGTAGTTGCCGCACGTAAAGCAGAACTTGCAGGCGCAACTGTTTACCGCGGTGTGATGGGATTCGGTAAAAACAGCAGAATACATTCATCAAAGATTTTAAGGATATCGGAAGACCTACCCCTTGTAATTGAAATTGTTGATGAAGAAGCAAAGATTGATGAGTTCGTCCCAATCATTAAAAAGATATTTGAAGAAGCGGACAGCGGCGGACTTATCACAATTGAGCATGCGGAAATAATTCATTATACATCTAAAAAGAATAAATAACTGCTTTGAGATCAAAGTTAAAAATACAATATCTGCTTACAGTTATTTTTCTTTTTTCTTTCAGCATTCAAATTACCGCACAAAACAAATATGACTTCAAACAATTCGGCGAAGAGACCGGAGACTTTTTTACCGCCCCTTTCCATTGGGAACGAAATGACTTTATTACCCTCGGATTTATTGCCGCCGCAACTTATGGATTAATGTACGCGGATCAACCGATAAAAAACGAGATGGCAAAAATAAATTCTAACAAAAAGCATTGGCTGATGGAATTTGGAAGATACTGGGGCGAAGCGATTCCAACTGTTGCTATCAGTGGACTGCTATTAATTCACGGATACGCTTTCAACAATAATACAACCAAGAAGATCGGATTCGAGGTTGGACAGTCTTTCCTCTATTCCGTTACGGTTACAAGCGGGTTGAAAATAATTATCGGACGAGCAAGACCATACACCGGCAGTGATTCTTTTACATTCGATGCATTTGCTTTTAAGAATACGAATTGGTCGCTTCCCTCGGGACATACGACAGTTGCATTTTCTCTTTCCACTGTGCTTGCCGCAAATACTGATTCTTATGTTTGGAAAACCGCTGCATTTATTCCTGCAGTGCTGACGGCATTTTCAAGGGTTTATCAAAACTATCACTGGACATCGGATGTTTTCCTCGGCGCTGTGGTTGGATATTTTGTCGGGAAGTTTGTTACCGATCTCCACGCAGAAAAAGAACTAACACCACAGATGTCACAAGTGCCGCTTTTATCACTATCACTTTCATTTTAGGTTAAACAAAATGAACAAAACATATTTTATTATTTACGTTGATGATATTGAAAAAACCAAAATGTTTTATGAACTGCTCTTTGATGTAAAACCGACTATTGACGAACCCGGAATGTGCGAACTTGAATTACCAAACGGTGCTGTACTTGGTATTATGCCGAATACTTCCCTCGAAAAATTATTCGGAGCTGAATACAGGGTGAATGAAAAGAAAAAGGCGTCACCAAAATTTGAGTTCTATTTCCAAGTTGATAATGCGGAAGCCCTGTACCAAAAAGCTCTGCAGCTTGGAGCATTAAGTCTTAGGAAATTTACTAAAATGGATTGGGGCGATAGAGTTGCATACTGCGTCAATCATGACGGACATATACTTGCTTTTGCTGAGAGGATGGAATAAGTGAGATGATATTTTAATTATACTCTTTTTTATAACGGCGTAGCAAATAACTTGTTCACTCAAAGAGCAATGATAAGTAAATACGTGCCCGCCATAGCTGTTTTTTAGCGAAGGCAGAACGAATTTATTATTTAAAAGTTATGCTTAAATTTGTCAATAGGCACAACGACTAATCTTAAACTATTGTACTACACACAAAAGGGATTTTAAATAAAACACTCAAACTAAAACCATTATAAACTCCGCACGTGAGCTCGCCAGTTTGTCCCGACTCGTCGGGAGTCAATTTGTCTGTCCCGCTTTGCGGGGATTTGCTGGTTACATACTTAAATTTGGATTAAGCAGAATTTCTTAATTCACTATCAATACGTTCTTTTAGTATTATTTTAATTAAAGATTGATAAGGAACATCTCTTTTATGTGCAATAACTTTAATGTCATTGAGTAAGAATTCTGGAAGTCTCAATGAAATGGTTTTTGTAGAAGGTTTTAACTTCGGGAAAGAAGTTAATTTAGATTTTTCCCAGTCAACAAAGTCGGAAGAATCATTTTTTGCCCAGAAATTTCTTTCTTCATCTTCGTTCTTAAATTTCGGTATGTTTTTTAATTTCTTCATTATAAATTTTTCTTTCCTTTCTGGTCATATCTCTTGCCGAAATAATTCTAATAAGTTTTTTTCTAACAGTAAAAACAATAAATAATTTTCTATCCAAATCAGTTCGCCCTAAGAGAAACCAACGTTTTTCATTTTGAGAATGTTTTAGATCATCAGCAACAATTAAAGGTTCGTTAAAGAAAACTTGTTCACATTCAGTATTTAAGACTTTATGTTTTAACCAATTCTTCTCAATGTTTCCTTTGTCCCATTGAAAACCTTCAATATCGCCAAGAATATTTTTCATATATAATGTATATTACATAAATATACATAAAAAATCAATAATTTTTGTCGGCATTTGACGGCATTGCCACATACCCGCCGACCGCCAAATCTTTGAGTGAAACAACCTCTAAAAATTTATTTACATTAAAATATTTGTCTCGAAGGGACTCCTACGGAGTCAATTAAAATCAAGTTTGGTTGTCTATTTGGGTCGGTCCAAATTGAATCTGGAGAAGCATCTAATTTAGATGCACCAAAATATCCATCATAAACAATAAGATTATTAGTATCGATTCTACTAAAACTTTTATGATTATATCTTTTAATCATATGTAAATACAAAATATTTGAATCCATCTTGTAGAGTTGTATCTCCAGTAATTTCAAAGGTCAAATAGGATATATCAAGGGTGTCATCATTAAAATAATCATATTCTACTGATTGATAGGTCCAAATATCGCCAATATGTATTAGGAAATAGTCTAAATATTCACTTTCTGTTTGAGGAAAATGATTATGAAATAATAATAAATATTACAGCTTTCATATTTGTACCGATGTTTGCATAACTGCGTTTTAGCTAAGGCGTCCGCCGTTAAATATTCACCTTAAATTATACGCCTAATTATACGCCTAAATTTTTAATGAATCTCCTCCCGCAAGCAGACGGGGTATCATTATGGAGTAGTTAATAATATTTTCACCGCAAGCGACGGGGAATTCATCCCTTGTCCGCCTTTGGTGGATTAAATTAACAATTTGGGAGGAAAGGCTTTTGCCTTTTCCTTCTGTTTTTTTTCTTTTATCGGACACTACCGGCGTTTTTTATAGAATTGCTGTGATTTAAATCAAAAATTATTTTATGAATCTTTTATTCACTTAATACATCTAACATTGCAAATTTAATAATTTATTTTAAACAATAAGGAAAGAACGATGACAGAACAGTTAACAAAAGCGGATTTCTTGACTAAGGTATTTGACTACGAAAACAAAAAAGAGTGGGAATATCAGGGTGAATTACCTGCAATGATAGATTTCTGGGCAGATTGGTGTCAGCCATGTAAAATGGTAGCTCCGGTTTTAGAAGAATTATCCGAAGAATATGCTGATAAAATTAAAATATATAAAGTTAATACTGAAATTGAGCAAGAATTAGGTGCAGTTTTTGGAATCAAGAGTATTCCTTCTCTGCTTTTTATTCCAAAAGGAGGAAAACC
The DNA here is from genome assembly GCA_013151565.1 of Chlorobiota bacterium. Classification (GTDB taxonomy): domain Bacteria; phylum Bacteroidota; class Ignavibacteria; order Ignavibacteriales; family Melioribacteraceae; genus SZUA-22. Next base: position 7,261 of record JAADIB010000130.1, on the reverse strand, counting down.
CCAAATGGCTGTCGGCGCTTTACCAAAAGAAACCTTAAAAGAAGCAATTGAAAATGTACTTTTATCGGTTGAAACTGACGCATAATTTTTGTATATTTGTAAATTATATGTATAAGGCTGGTTAGGAATTCTAACCGGCTTTTTTATGTTGTCATCAAAAAAAATGAATCATAATGGGAACATTTTATATGTTTCTGTGGTATTTGCAATGCTAATCTTCCTATACTGATATTTTTTAGCTGAAAATATTGATGATTTTAAGACAGGAGAACTGCTTTGAAAATTACAAAACAATTCACAAACCGTGAAAGTCAAAGTTTAGATAGATATCTTCAAGAAATCGGGAAAGTGGACCTTATAACTGCCGATGAAGAAATTAAATTAGCCGGTCTAATACGGCAGGGCGATCAGGAAGCTTTGGAAAAATTAACTAAGGCAAATTTAAGATTTGTCGTCAGTGTCGCGAAGCAATTTCAGAATAAGGGACTTCCTTTAAGTGACTTAATTAACGAAGGCAATATTGGTCTTATTAAAGCTGCAAAAAAGTTTGACGAAACCAGGGGGTTTAAGTTTATCTCTTATGCAGTCTGGTGGATCAAACAGTCAATTATGCAGGCAATAGCCGACCAATCCAGAATGGTTAGATTACCCTTAAATAGAGTTGGTGCTTTAACTAAAATTTCTAAGATAGCTTCGCAGTTGGAACAAGAATTTGAAAGAACTCCTTCTACCGAGGAGATTGCCAAAGAACTTGATATGAGCGTTAACGATGTTGCTTATGCTCTTAAAGTTTCAGGCCGTCATGTGTCTGTTGACGCACCGTTCTCACAGAGCGATAATGATAAGAGTAGTTTGCTCGATGTGATCTCGAATGATGAGCAGCCTACACCAGACGATGACTTAATGTCAAGTTCATTGCAGAATGATATTGAAAGTTCACTTGCTACTTTAACTGAAAGAGAAGCTGAAGTGATAAGATTATACTTCGGTATCAATAGTGAATATTCTGCAACACTTGAAGAAATTGGCGAGATGCTAAACCTTACCAGAGAAAGAGTTCGCCAGATAAAGGAAAAAGCTCTTGTAAGATTGCGACATTCATCGCGTAGCAAAAATCTTAAGGTTTATTTAGGATAAATCTTTTTACATAAATTTGAAAGAAAAAGGTCAGATAATTATTTATTGTTTGACCTTTTTCATTTTAAACTATTTGCGTTTATAATTAGAACGGTTGTGAGGTCTGTATCCCTTTTTTTTATGCGGATTATTCTTTCTTTCCTCTTTCGGTTTCTCCGGTGCAGGCGGTAATTCTTTTAATAATTCATCTTCCGGATAAATTAGTTCCAATTTATGCTTTAAGAGTTCTTCAATTTTCGGAATTTGGAACGAATCATCTTCACATGCAAAACTAATCGAAGTTCCGCTTAAACCTGCTCTTCCCGTTCTTCCAATTCTGTGGACATAATCTTCCGGGTCTTCAGATAAATTATAATTTATTACATGGCTGACGTTTTCAATATGAATTCCTCTTCCCGCAACATCGGTAGCTACCAAAACTCTAATATCGCCTTTCTTAAAATTTTCCAGCCTTCTCAATCTTTTTTTCTGATCGATATCTCCTGTGAGAAGTGTTGTTGATACTCCCCGCCGATTTAATTTATCATGCAGATCTTTAGCTATATCTTTCCTATTACAGAATAAAAGAACTTTTGAAAAATTCTTCTGTTCCATTAAATTGTAAAGTAACTTAAATTTTTCATCAGCTGAAACAATATAATTTATCTGCGTAATTGTGTCTGCTTCAAGTTGTTCGGATTCAATCTCAACTACGACAGCATTTTCCGTCCACTGTTCAGCTATTCGCTTTATGCTATCCGGGAAAGTAGCACTGAAAAAGAGAGTCTGCCTATTTTCCTTGCGTGGTGTACTCCGCTCAATTTTTCTAATATCCGGCATAAATCCCATATCAAGCATACGATCGGCTTCATCAAGAATAAGAATTTCAACTTTGTCTAATCTTATTAATTTTTGCTTCATGAAATCCAGAAGTCTGCCCGGCGTAGCAATCATAATATCAACAAATTTTCCTCTAACTTGGTTGATCTGTTTTTTATAATCCATTCCACCGTATATTGAAACGATTCTGAGATTTTGATATTTAGCCAGCTGTACAGCATCCTTTTCTATTTGAAGCACAAGTTCTCTGGTAGGCGCCATAACTAAAACACGCGGACTTCCTTTACTTCGTTTAAGATTAGGATTTCGTCTGATCAATCTTGAAATTGCAGTCAACAAAAATGCAGCGGTCTTGCCCGTTCCGGTTTGAGCTCTTCCTATTGCATCTCTGCCCTCCAATGTATGTTTTAAAATTCCGGATTGAATAGGTGTGCAATATTTATAATTCAGATCGGCAATAGCATGCAAAATCCCGTTTGATAAATGAAGATCATAAAACAGAACTTTTCCTTCTTCTTTTTCAACCGGAAAATCTTTCGAGGTCCAATGCTTTTTATTCTTACCAGTTCCCCTATCCTTTTCTACATTTACGGTCTGCTGTTTTTCCTTTGAATATTTTTGTGAAGGATTATGAGAAGAAATTTTCTTTGAAATTGTTTCATCTTTCTTAGGTGGAATTTCTTTTCTGGGAATAAAAGTTTTCTTTAACAAATTAACTATTTTAGTGATCATACGATATGCTCAAATTTTTACTCAACATTTACTTCATGGTAGTAATTGCGATAGGTGTACTATAATTCTTCAAAATAATTTCTAATCTAATTTTATATATCCATCTTTAAAAATACCGATAGGTATCTCCATAAACAATTTAATTAATCATAATTTATAGAAAACTTAAGGATTTTCTAGCGAATCAAGAATTTGCTGGATTCTATCTTTTTGTTCATCCGGTGCTTTTTGCTTAGCAAGTTCATAATATTTTATTGCTTCTTTAATTTGCCCGGAAAGCTTCAAAGCTTCAGCATAGCTATCGTAAGCATTCCAAGAATCAGGGTTCCTTTCTATATTCTGCTTGAAAACAATTAATGCTTCATGCACTTTATTTTTATTAATAAGATGATAACCGTACCTATCCAGTTCATCCTCCGATGCATTTTTAAGAGCAGTCTCTTCTAATTTATTTGCTTCTTCATCCCTTCCCATCCTTCTTAGTAGATCTATTTTAACAATATTATTAGAAAAGTTTGAATTCCTCGATATGGATTGGTCGATCCATTTTAGAGCTTCCTCATAATTGATATTATTGTCCAAACAATACTGAGCTGCCTGCATTGGTCCTTCCCAGCTAAAGCCAGGTATAGATAATAATTGCTCTCTAATACTTTTCAACACAATTTTTGTTTCGTCAAACTGTGCCGTAAACCTGACATTAAGATATTCCCAATGCATATTGATATCAACGGAATTACTTGTAATATTATCAAATCGATATTCCAGCCATTCATTAAAATATATTCTCTCCGGGACAACTTCAATTCTCAGAGCGTCCTGCGAGCTATCATAGAAAAAACTTCCCCAAGCTTTATAATGTTTGTTGAATATCAGTATCCATTCTCTATCTGATGGAATAATATGAAATCCATAAGTTCCTGCCGGAAGATCTTTACCGTTTATTTTTACAGAATCGGAAAAATAAATTGTTGTGTTTTCGTTTGCACCGGCTCTCCAGGGAAAAGGTTTGCCGTTATTATAAGGAACTAACCCGCCCCAAATTATTCTTCCTCTTACTGCCGGTCTGCTGTAATTGATCGTAATTTTACTCAATCCAATAGTTTGTGATACTTCAGCAGGCGGACTAATTCTTGGTAAGATAAGGTCTTGAGATAGTACTACAGATGTTAATAAAGTAAAACTTAATAAAATTAATGTGATCCTATGTATCATTATATTACCAAACATAATTGTTCCTCAATATTTCATATTAAAATATTTATTTATTTGTTCTAAAGCAATAAAGTGCAAATTTATTATACCATAACAATATTGCAAATTTATTATATTTCTGTTCAAATAATTTGAGCATAGGTTATGTTAGAATTAGAATCATACTTCGAAAAATTTCGGAAAAACATTGTTGGAATTGATCAGACATTCATAACTCCTTACGGTGAAAAGAGAATTATTTATGCCGATTGGATTGCAAGCGGAAGATTGTATGGACCAATTGAGGATAAGATCAAAAATGTGTTCGGTCCTTTTATCGGGAACACTCACACAGAAACCAGTGTAACCGGTACAACAATGACCAACGCATATCATCTTGCTCATAATATTATTAAAGAGCATGTGAATGCTAACAAAAATGATATGATAATCACTGCCGGTTCGGGTATGACAACTGTGGTAAATAAACTGCAGAGGATATTGGGTTTCAAACTGCCGGAACAATTACTCGAATACACAAATATACCCGATGAAGTTCGTCCGGTTGTTTTTGTTACGCATATGGAACACCATTCAAATCAAACAAGCTGGTTTGAAACAATTGCCGATATAGTGGTTTTAGAACCAAATGAGGATGGACTTGTTGAACCGAAAAGATTAGAAGAGGCTCTGCAAAATTATAAAGACAGAAAATTAAAGATAGGGTCTTTTACTGCTTGTTCTAATGTTACCGGTATTGAACCGCCTTTTTATCAACTTGCAAAAATAATGCATCAGCATGATGGATACTGCTTTATAGACTTTGCTGCATCTGCTCCTTACAAAGATATCAATATGCATCCGGATGATCCTCTTGAAAGAATTGATGCTTTATTTTTTTCACCTCATAAATTTTTAGGCGGACCAGGATCACCGGGTGTACTGATATTTAACAAAAGTCTTTACCATAGGAATGTCCCCGATCATCCGGGCGGCGGAACGGTTGATTGGACAAATCCATGGGGTGAGCATAGATATGTAAGTGACATTGAAGCAAGAGAAGACGGCGGTACACCGGGATTCATTCAAGCAATAAGAGCTGCGCTAAGTGTCCGATTAAAAGAGGAAATGACCACGGAGAAAATAATTGCCCGTGAAAAGGAACTGCTTCTAACGGCTTTCAAACGATTTAGAGAAATACCGGAAATTCACTTGCTAGCTAACAACGTGGAAGAACGCTTAGGCGTAATTTCGTTTTATGTTGAGAATATCCATTTCAATCTGATGGTAAAATTATTGAATGACAGATACGGCATTCAGATGCGAGGCGGGTGTTCATGTGCCGGTACTTATGGTCATTATCTGCTTCACATCGATCCGACAAGATCAAAACGAATAACAGACATGATCGATCGTCATGATCTTTCACAAAAACCCGGCTGGGTTCGTTTCTCGCTTCATCCTACAATGACAGATGAAGAATTGGACTTCATTATGAATGCGATTCAAGAGATAGTACAGAATATAAAAGAGTTTGAGAAGGATTACACCTACAATCCGGGAAAAATGAATTTTGTCATCGTGACGGAATTTCAGCGGATCATAAATATTTAGATGATTGGTTCAGTCTTTCTTGAACCATCATGTTTTTCGTAGAAGTGCAAAGCACTTTAAGTAATAAATATGAGCTTTTGGATTCAGAGGAAACTTTGGATAATCTAAAATTTAATGTCATTCCGGCAATCTTTTCCCAAAGGGATTCCTTCGGAATAGCCGGAATCTTCCATATAAGCATAGATTCCCCCATTGGGGCAAGCTGTGTAAAAACATCACGGAATGACTGTTAGTAAGGTTTTATTCAAAACCTTATCTTAATAAAACTTGCTACTGCAAGCAAGTTCAGGATGATCCTTTTGTGATTGTTATGCTTATTGGTTTACAATATTTTTTCATCATATACTAAAAATTCTTGACATAGTTTTATTTTAATTCATATATTGCGAACCATTATGAGAAACTTAATTGTAGTAAATATCAACGAACTAAAAAATAACAACTGGGGTTGGTGGGAGTTTAATATAAAACCGTAACACTCAGTGAAATAGATTTTTAAATTTTTTGGAACCCTTCTCAATCACTGAGAAGGGTTTTTTATTATTATGCAAAAAGAACAATTTATAGAATTAGCAAAAACATATAACGTAATCCCGGTTTATGAAAGAATAACGGGTGATATGCTTACACCGGTATTGGCGTATTTGAAACTCCGCCAAAAGGATAACTTCTGCTTTCTATTGGAATCAGTTGAGGGAATCGGAAGACTTGCACGATATTCATTTATCGGAAAAGATCCGATCAAACTTATTTCGAATCGCGGGAACAAGTTAACCATTAGAAAAAATGGTGAGAAGGAAGAGATTGAAGAAAACATTTTTGACTATTTGAAAAAAGAAATCTCTTCATACAATTTCCCACGACTTGAAGGCATACCGGATTTTACCGGCGGAATTGTCGGATACATCGGATATGAAAACATTGCTCTGATTGAGGATAAGTTGAAATTCGAGAATCATGAAAATTCCGAAACTCCCGATTCTATACTTGGTGTATTCGATACTATCATTGCGTTCGATCATTACAAGCATCAACTTCTGCTTATTTCAAACGTGCACTTGAATAAAAATTCTGACTTGGAGTTTGAATTCAACAAAGCTAAAAATAAATTAGCTAATGTTAAACATGAATTAAAGAAGCCGATAAATTATCAATCGGATTTTCAATACAAAATACTAGAGACAAAGGAAGACGTTCCCGATGAGTTTTTTAATATAGTAGAAAAAGCGAAGCGGAATATTTATGCAGGCGATGTTTTCCAGTTGGTGCTATCCAAACGCTTCAGCGCTGATTATAAAGGCGATCTGCTGAATGTCTATAGAGCATTGCGGATAATCAATCCTTCGCCATATATGTACTTCATGGAATTGCCTGAAAACATTACAGTAATCGGAACATCACCGGAAGATTTGATAAAAGTTCAAAACAGGAAAGCAAGCATTCTGCCTATTGCCGGAACGCGTAAGCGCGGAGCAACAACGGAAAGAGATTTACAGCTTGAAGAAGAACTACTCAACGATCCTAAGGAGAAAGCCGAACATATTATGCTTGTTGATCTGGCGCGCAACGATCTAGGGAGGGTTTGTGACTACGCTTCTGTGAAGATAAAAGATTACATGAAGATTCACCGCTTCTCTCATGTGATGCATATTGTATCGAGAGTAGAAGGCGATTTACAGAATGATAAAGATTCGATCGATGCATTTACAGCAGCTTTTCCTGCCGGTACGGTTTCCGGTGCACCGAAGATAAGAGCAATGGAACT
>JAADIB010000049.1 GCA_013151565.1 Chlorobiota bacterium | reverse complement strand
TTATTGTCTGCTTGTTAAGAGCAGAAGTTCCGCATACTCCATTACCGATTTTGATTTCCGTACAAGCGGTATTTCCTTGAAACGGTCCGAGAAAAAGTTTATCGTTACCTCTAATATAAAAACCCACCCAACTTATCTTACTGAAACTCTGCTTTAATGCAGAAGTAAAATTTGAAAGATTCGATATGATCTTATCAGTCGGGTCAATCAAATGTTCAAGCTGATTTGACAACTGCTTATAAATAGTTCCCTCGTTTTGGGAATTATCAATATTCAATTCAAAAGACATTTACTTCTTCGCTTTCTTTGTTGCTCTGGCTCTGCCGAAAACATAGGGCAAAGCCTGTTTTATTTCCGCTATCGGTATTATTTTCATTCCTTCTTTTACTTCCGGTTTAATTTCGGAAAGATCCTTTTCATTATCAATCGGTATCAGTACGGTTTTAATTCCGCTTCTTTGAGCAGCAAGGAGTTTCTCATTCAGTCCGCCAATGGGTAAAATTTCACCTCTAAGAGTAATCTCCCCGGTCATTGCAACGTCGCTCTTGGATGGAATTTTTTTGAAAGCAGAGTACATCGCCATAGCAAGAGTAATTCCCGCAGAAGGACCGTCTTTTGGAATTGCGCCTTCGGGCAGATGAATATGTATTTCCTTCCCTTTATAAAAATTAACAGGAAGCCCTAGTTCCTTAGCGTTCGATCGTAAATAACTGAGAGCAGCCTGTGCAGATTCTTTCATCACGTCACCGATTTGCCCTGTGATCGTCATTCTCTCACTACCGTTCATTATTGTTGCGTCTACAAATAATATCTCCCCGCCGACACTTGTCCATGCAAGCCCGGTTATGCTTCCGATACGGCTTCCTTTTTTCGTCAATGTTCGTTTGAATTTCGGAATGCCGAGATATTTTTCAATTTTGGGAGCATCAATAGTATATGACGGAGTTCTTTTCTTTCTCCTTGCCCCGTTCATAACAATGTCATGAGCGGTTTTTCTAAAGACGGAAGTAATTTCTCTTTCCATATTTCTTACTCCGGCTTCACGTGTATAGTCATTGATGATCTTCTGAATAGCGTCATCCCTGAAGGTCAGTTTGAACTTATCTAATCCATGCTCTTTAAGCTGCTTCGGTATGATGTGACGTTTAGCAATTTCAACTTTTTCAAATTCTAAATAACCGGGAAGTTCAATAATCTCCATCCTATCCTGCAGCGGAAGAGGAATATTATAACGCACGTTTGCAGTAGTGATGAACATTACTTGGGATAGATCATAATCAATATCAAGATAATGATCGTTGAAAGTAAAATTTTGTTCAGGGTCAAGTACTTCCAGCATTGCAGAAGAAGGATCGCCGCGAAAGTCCATACTCATCTTGTCGATCTCGTCCAGTAAAATTACAGGGTTTATCGTTCCGGCTTTTTTCATTGATTGGATAATTTTTCCAGGCATCGAACCGATGTAAGTTCTGCGATGTCCGCGTATTTCAGCCTCATCCCTAACTCCGCCGAGACTTATGCGTACAAATTTTCTGCCTAAAGCTCGTGCAATTGATTTACCTAAAGAAGTTTTCCCGACTCCGGGAGGTCCCACAAAACAAAGTATCTGACCGCGCATTTGCTTGACCAAGTTAAGAACAGCAATATGTTCAACGATTCTTTCCTTTGGCTTTTCCAAACCAAAATGATCTTCATCCAGAATTGTTCTAACATTTTTAATATCCAAATTATCTTTGGATTTTTTATACCAAGGTACATCGGTCAGCCAGTCTAAATAATTACGAAGCACGGTAGATTCGGGAGAACTTGGAGGGATCTTTTTGAGTTTGTCAAATTCCTCAATAGCTTTTTCCTTTGCTTCTTTAGGCAATTTGGCTTTATCAATTTTCTCTTTTAACTTTAGCATCTCCGGAGAACCGACTTCATCATCTCCAAGTTCGTCCTGCAGAATCCTGATCTGCTCCTGAATAATAAATTTTCGTTGTGAGCGGGTTATGTTTTCTTGAACCTTGGACTCGATCTCCTTTTCAATTTTTAATATATCAACTTCCGACAGAAGGATTTTTATCACTTCATAGAGTTGATCTTTAAGTGTAACTTTCTGTAGAATTTTTTGTTTCACATCTATGGTCTGATTGATATTTGCAGCCACATAAAAAAGTTTTCTATCCGGCTCGTCAATATTTTCATAAGCTGTAAGAGCTTCCGGCGGTGTTAGGCGATTTATCTTCACATATTCTTTGAACAAATTAGACATTTGTCTTATTAATGCATCCATCTCATGATGCTCTTGACCCTTCGGTACAATGATTTCAATTTTCGCTTCGAAAAAACTTGGGTTATCGGTAAATTCAAGTATTTTGCCTTGTATTGTTCCATCGACCAATATTTTCATTAAGCCATTCGGCAATTTCAAAATTTGGATTATCTTGGCTATTGTGCCTTCCCTATAAATATCCTCAGTTGAAGGATCTTCGATTTTGCTTTTTTTCTGTGCGGCAAGGAAAATGTATTTTGAATTCTCCAATGCAAAGTTTGCAGCGCGGATTGATTGTTCTCTACCGACCAAAACCGGGAAGATCATGTATGGAAATATCACATTATCCCTCAACGGTAAAACCGGTAATACTTTTGGTATTTCTTCTACTATCGTTTCATCTACAACAGTTGTCTCTGATAATTCGTGCATTTTTTTCTACTCTCTTTAATCAATTTTAAGCTTACAAAAATAGTGATATTACTTGCGGGCTTCAAGGTAGATTATTGCCCACGTAAATAAGTTTGTAAAAAAAAACAGGACACAGATAAAACGAATTAAACAGATTTTTACTTATTTAATTTGATTTTTGTGCCTTGACGGTTAGAAGAGGGTTTCCATAAATCATAATGTTTAATTAAGTTTCGTCTTAAAATTTGGAGAATTTATGCTAGATAAAATAATTAAGATATCGAAAGAAGCCGGTGAAATTATCCGAGAGGGATTTGGAAAGAAACTAACTCTTGAATACAAAACCAATGTTACAGATTATGTTACAAACATTGATAAGGCTTCCGAAGAATTAATTATTAATTTCATCCGAAAAGAATTTCCTACACATAATATTCTTGCTGAAGAAAGCGGCAGATCAGATGGAAATTCTGAATATACTTGGGTGGTTGATCCTCTTGACGGAACAATGAATTTTGCGCATGGACTCCCGATTTTTTCCGTCTCGATTGGAGTAATGAAAAATGAGGAGATCATTGCGGGAGTGGTTTACGATATAATGATGGGTATCGTTTATTCATCAGAAAAGGGAAGCGGCGCATTTGCAAACGAAAAAAAACTAAGCGTTAGTGATACAACCGATCTAGGAAAATCACTTTTGGTTACCGGGTTTCCGTACGATATCAAAGATAATCCTAAAAATGCAATTGGAAAATTTAGCGACTGCTTAAAAGCGGCAAGCGGTGTCCGCAGACTCGGTTCTGCAGCAATCGACTGCTGTTATATTGCCGCTGGGTCTTTCGACGGATTTTGGGAAGTCAGATTGAATGCTTGGGACATTTGCGCAGGTCATCTTATAATTGAGGAAGCCGGCGGGAGAGTGACAAATTTTTCTG
>JAADIB010000209.1 GCA_013151565.1 Chlorobiota bacterium | reverse complement strand
TGCGGAGCAGAATCATTCGAGATCAATAATCTTCCTTGAGCAATAACTTCAATTGTCTGCTTAATATCATCTTGTCCGGTTCTATTTACCAAACTAGGATGTTTCCCATCAACTCTTTTCAAAATAGCTTCAGCAGTCTGGATATCTCCTTTTGCACCGATTAGAATCACCTTTCTATCAAGCATATAAGGGTGTAAGATCAATTCAACCCATTTCTCCTTAGGTAATCTTTTAGTATTCCAGACTGAACCTGGCGCCATTATAACGTAATCGTTTTTCAAACCGTTTTTATTTAATTTTGGTTTAATTATTTCATCAGAATTATCTTTCCAATAAGCACGAACCAGACTAAGATTTCGCACGATCTCATGTTTGTCCGCACAATATTTAACAAGATCAGAAAATAGCCAGCTAATGGAATTCTTATCAAATCCATATTTGGATCTTGATTTGATTAGTTTCGTTAGGATTGAACTTCTAAATGAACGATGGGGCGTAAAAACTGCTGTAAAATCAAACTCATTCAATCTCTTAGAAATTTTTATGATACCTCTAATCCCTCTATCTTTTCCTCTTTTATCATAGCTTATAACTTTATCAATGAATTCGCATTCTTCTGCTATCGGGCTTCCGGCTTTAGTGGTTAGAAATACGACTTTGGATTTACTGTCTTGTGATTTTATATATTCAGCCATACTTAACGAGAGAACAACATCTCCTAAAAATGCAGTTTGAATTATAAGATAATTATTTTGATTAGTTGAATTATCCATTGATCTCCGCAGTAAGCTGATTGTAATTTATTAAGACATCTTCAATTTTAATATCTATAACTGAGTCGCCTTCATTTGGAGATTTCACTAATCTATACTTATCGCTCAAGGGTGAGAACTCAATTATTTTATTAGGTAAATTTGTATAGAAACAGAGTTGTGTTTTATTGAATGCTGAAGCTATATGAACGATTGAAGTATCAACCGTGATAACCAATTCAGAATTTTTTATAACAGAAAAAACATCAACTATTGAAGTTGTGGGATAGTAAAAAATATTTTTATATTTTGAAGCAAGCTCTTTAGCTGAAACTGCTGCTTTTGGATCAGAGATTATGAGACATTTTTTACCTTCTTGATTAATTTGATCAAGGAGCATATGCCATTTCTCTTTCTGCAGCATACGGGAATCGGCTGTTGCTGAATTATTTAAACAATAATAGTGATCAATATTATTCATCCTTAGGAATTGAGTTAACTTTTGCTTCGATTTATCATTCTCAAATAGGTTTGGTCTAATTCTTCTGTCTTCAAGATGTATGTTCAGATATTTTACCGGTCTTAATGCCACTTCAACATAATGTTCATATTTCGAATTGTATTCAGAATGAGGATCGATATCAAATATATGCTTTTCACCATTAAACCCAATCTTAGTCTTAGCCTTTCCCAGCTTAGCTAACAGCATACTCTCTGTAGAAGGATGATCTTTTATATCTATCCAAAAGTCATACTCGGTTTTTCTGATATTTGAGATCATCCTAAGAGATGAAACAATTTTTTTATCATAAATAAAGACTTTGTCAATAAACGGATGCTCCAAAAGAAAGTGATAATTGTTTCTTCCGGATAATACATGAAGTTCAAGATTTTCAATTTTCTCTTTTAATACTTTAAATAGAGGTGTAGTTAAAACCGTATCCCCTATTCTGCCTAATTGTACAATTAAAATTTTCATTAATTCTTTAACTCATTGTATGCTTTGTTTCATTATGCAATTTAACAAAAGCGAGATAAACATTTTTTGGTCGAATATCTTTAATAAAACCAGTATCAGAAAACAATGGTTCATATTTATTATTAAAAGGCAACCAAGCAAATTTCCATCCATTGGTTTTGGATGAAAAAAGTGGAATTGTTGGGATTTTAAATGCACTTGCAAAATGTACGGCTGCCGTATCCGGCGTAATTATATAATTACATATTCGCAAAATAGAAGCATATTCTCTTACAGATTTTACAAATGGGGCAATGATAACATCAGTGGCTGATTTAATTTGATTTAATTCAGCTTCATAAGCTTTGGTGCCTATAACAACAATATCCATATTCTTATATTCTTGCTTGAGTAAATTAATAAATTCAATATTGTTTTTCACACCCCAAAATCTTAATTTATCAGAGCCAGAAAGGTTAATACCAACAATTATGTTTTTTTTATTAACTCCTAAAAGGTTTTCTACTTTAATAATTTCCATATCACTTATTTCATAACTCAGGGACAAATCTTCTTCAGAAGGAGAAATATTGAACGGAAGCATTAACATAGACGTACGAATAACAATATGATATTTATCCTGTCTAAGAAGTTTAACAAGATGAGAATAAACAAAACATTTTTCTTTTTTTAATCCAACTGAATATTTTGGATTAATTATTTTGATCAACAATGATGATGTGGTTGAGGGTTCATCAAACAAATCTATTATTACATTATATTTTTGTTTCCGTAAACGATAGATTAATTTAACAATTGCAAAAACATTTTTTTTATAAAAATAAATTGAATCAACAAAAGGTTCAGCTATATCTTTAGCATTATAGTTGTGCTCTCCAAGTAAGATATCCATTTTTATTTGAGGAAACTTTTTTTTCAATATACGCAATACAGGAGTAGAGATAAGTAGATCTCCTATTCTATCTTGCCTCAAGAACAGAATTTTTTGAGTGTTTGATCCATTGAAAATATCAGATTTTTCTTCTACCAGAGTTTGATCACCCTTGAACATTAACAATCCAATAATAAATTTGCTAAGTGATATTTCAATTTTTTTTAATAATTTCAAATTTATCCTCTCGGATGATAATCTCTATGAATTTGTTTAATAAAATCTTTATCAATGTGAGTATAAATTTGTGTTGTCGAAATATCCGCATGACCTAACATTTCTTGTACAGCACGAAGATCAGCACCTCCTTCCAACAAGTGAGTTGCAAAACTGTGACGAAACGTATGGGGATGAAATTCTTTATCTATACCGGCTTCCTTCACGTATCGATCAACAATTTTCCAGATTCCCATTCGTGACAGTTTTGTCCCGCGTTTATTGAGAAAAATTATATTCTCACTCTTTAATTTCCTTTCTAATGATGGGCGGACTTTTTTTAAGTATTCTGTTATCCATTCAACAGCGCTGCTCCCGATCGGGATGATCCTCTGCTTCGATCCTTTCCCCAGAACTCTAATTACTTCATCTTCAAAATATAGATCGCTGATTTTTAAATTGATCAATTCTGATACACGCAAACCGCATGAATAGAACAGTTCTAACATTGCTCTATCACGAATTCCAAGGATATTACTCGTATCCGGAGCTTCGATTATTTTATTAATTTCAATGAAAGATAAAACTGACGGCAGCTTTCTTTCTGTTATTCTGGCTGAGAGAATTTCTGCCGGGTCTTTTTCAATGTATTCTTGAGAAGAAAGATATTTGAAAAATCCTTTGATGGCTGAAAGATATCTGGCTGAAGTAGAGGAACTGATTCCCAGATCACGTAATATTTTGAAATACTCGGATATGTCATTTGATCTCACATTATTTAAATCTGAAATATCAGCATCATTCAAATGACTCAAAAACTTTGTAATATCCGATTTATAAGATTCAACTGAGCGAGGTGATAAATTTTTTTCGAACTTTAAATATGCAAGATATTCCATTAGAAATTGATTGAGTACCTGATCAATTATCGTCATTTTTTTTCTCTAATTCCTCTTGCTTCGGATACCTGATTCTCTTGTGATGCTGACTTAACAGAATACTGACAAACGATTCTTTGATCTTTTTGATATCGTCGAATGTTAACGGTGAATCATCCAATTGTCCATCATCGATTCTTATCTTAATAAGATTGTTCACATAATTCTCCACCTTTTCCGGATCTGGATCTTCCATCGATCTAACAGCTGATTCTGAAGCATCTGCCAGCATAAGCAGCGCTGTCTCTTTGGAATTTGGTTTTGGTCCAGGATAACGGAAATCGTTGATATCTACATTCTGTTCACCGTACAGTTCTTTAGCTTTATTGTAGAAAAAGTCGATTACCATTGTGCCGTGATGCATCGGGATAAAATCAATTATCTCATTAGGTAGGTTATATTTTTTAGCAAGCTCAATTCCTTTGGTAACATGCCCTATAATCAAATCGACACTTTCTTTTACACTTAGATCCTCGTGGATATTTTTATTGTCAAGTTGATTTTCTACGAATCCTTCTGGTCTAACTGTTTTACCGATATCGTGGTAGTACGCTCCGACCCTTGCCAGCAGCGCACTAGCGCCGATTGTAATGGCTGCCTTTTCAACCATTGATCCGATCGTCATAGAGTGAGCAAAAGTACCGGGAGCATTGTTTGCAAGTTCTTTAAGCAGCGGTGAATTGAAATCTGTCAATTCAAAAAGAGTTAGTTCTGTTGTAATACCGAATATCTTTTCCACAAAAATAATAAGTCCGAATGTGAGCGCCGGAGATAAAAGGGAATTCGACAATGCATAAGCCGACGAATTCAGAATAACATCCCAAGAATCGATCCGTTCAAGTCCAAATGCAATAATACTAAGTACATAACCTAATAAAACGAATAAGAATGAATGAAATATTTGATTTCTATTTTTAATATCTCTTACCGTATAAGCTGCTAACCCGCCAGCAGCTATGTTAGTAATTGCAAGCATATAATCGTTGCCTCTAATACCGGATACTATCAATGCAATCACAACAGTTGAATAAAACCCTATTCTTGAATCGAAAACAATTGTAAGCAGCATTGACGCAACGGGAACAAGAATGAGATATTCAAGTGATTGTTCGGTCTCAATCTGTGTAGTAAGAAAAGCTGTAAAACTTACAAATAGAAACGTAATGCTGATAAGCATTAATTTAATGTTGTTATCAAAAATCTTTCTTCTAAATAATGACAGATAAATTATCAGCGGAATTAAAATCAATAGAACGTGTAGGAATTTTCCGACATTCTGCATTATAGTATCGAAAGTCCCGATAGAAGCGCCCTTGGCAATTCTGTAAGAATCTATCTTCGCTTTTATCTCGGGAGTTACTCTATCATGCTTAGCAACTATTCTTTCGTTTTCATTCACTATACCTAAATTGATAGGCACCTTATTTATCGCCTCTTTAACCGCTGCTTCGGTTTCTTCTTTACTAAATATTATATTGGGTTTAATAAACTTTGTAAGATATTCTTTTACAGCAGAATTAATAGTTTGATTGCTGCCAAGATTTTTTCTAAGACTATGATCTATATAACTTGATAGACTAGGAATGTCATGGAAATTAACTTTGAGATAATTACGCTCAAATTTGCCGTCTCGGACAGAGATTGTATCTTTTTCAATTTGGTTAAGAGGAATATTAACAATTCCTCTCCGGTAAATTCTTTTTAATTCAGTATCGCAGAAAGCAAATATTTTACTTAAACTAATATCCGACCTGCTTCCATTACTTTTGATATTTTTAAGAACTTCAAATGACTCCTTCGATAATGGGATATCATTTAAACTATACTCCCTATTTGCATTGTTTTTCATCTTTCTAATGGCTAAGACGAGTTTTTTATTATAGAAATGAATTGTGTCCAACACCATAGATGGAACATTTGCCTCTTTATTAAATACTTGATAAACCTTTCTTGCGGCTGCTTCTCTTTCTTTTTCAATTTGAACAGGATCTTTTAAAATCTCAAACGTTATTGAAGCAATAAGATCATTTTTAATCCAGATAGAATTAACTGCTACATCCGACTCAATTGCTTCACCGTGAGGGAACATTAAAACAATCAACCCGACAGTAACTAATAGAAGTATGATTCTAATTTGTCGATTTTGTCTTAATTTACTAATATCCATAATTTATTCTTTAGCCTTCAAAACTAACTCTAAAAATTCTGCTACTCCGTCTTCATCATTTGTTCTTTTTGTTTCTAAGTCGGCAAGATACTTAATTTCATTTACTGCATTAGCCATTGCAATCTTTAATACATCAGTTTGAAAAAGCTGTAGATCATTATACCAATCGCCTAGAACAGCAATTTCATGAACTTTTAATTTCAAATATTTTGCCAACCTTATCAAACCTTTTCCTTTACTTACTCCTCTTTTCCGTGCCTCAAAAAAGTATATGTCCCCTCTACTTTGAGATTTATAGAATGACACATCCAATCCAAAAGCATGGGGAAACGATAATTTCTTAACTACTTGTCTTATCGTTCTTTTATACTCACCAACCATTACAATTTCTAAAGTATTTTTAAGATACTTTTCGTAGGAATCAATTTCAATATACTTTGCACCAAATTTTTCAATCAAATTTGGGATAATCGAACTAGTATCATCATAATAAATTGCATCTGCATGGCACAAGGCTGTCTTCAGTATATATAGATCAGCTAGTTTTAATGCACGTTTAACGTACTTTATCGGGATGTATGATTCAAAAATTATCTCATTATCCAAAGTTTTTATTAGAGAACCATCCAAAGTAATAAGCGGAGTTCTCAATTCCAAAGTTTTTGCATGATCAACAATAGCGCTGTGAAGACGTCCCGATGCAAAAGTGAACCTCATTCCTTTCTTCTTTAGTTCCCTTACTAATCTAATGCTTTCTTCCCCTATCTCTCCATCACTGTTAAGTAATGTCCCGTCAAGATCGAACACAATCAGTTTAAGGTTTCTTAACTTTTTTTTATCAAGCATTAGATACTCAAATTTTTAATTTAATTAATTCTTTTGTAAACGGCTCAAAAAAGAACCGATCATAACAGTAGCAATAACACCAACTAAAGTGTACCACGTCCATGCAACTAACTGAAGAGAAATAACCGTTATCATGATAAAAATCCCTCCAGTGAACCCGGCAAGAGCATCCTCTTGAGTTGCTCTTTTATTGACCAAGCCGAGAATAAAAGTGCCAAGCAGACCACCGTAAGTAAACGAAGCAATGCTAAGAGCAAGTTCAACAACCGTTTGAGGAGATTCCATAAAAAAGAGAGCGGAACCAACCAGCATTATTGCCCAGAATACAGTAAAGTATCTCGAGATTCTAAGTTCTTTTACTTGATCGTTAATTCCGGTAAATGGTTTATAAAGGTCCAGCATTGTAGAAGATGCCAAGGCGCTCATTGAGCCGGCAAGTGTTGATAATGCTGCTGCAAATAATCCCGCAATTATTATTCCCGATATCCCGACCGGTAATTTATGTATTATAAACAGAGGAAATATTTCATCCGATTTAGAAATACCTAACGTACTTAAATCACCTGTTCCATAGTAAGCATATAAAGCAAGACCAACAAATAAAAATATCACAAATTGTATTATAACCAAAACACCACTGCCCACAATAGCTTTTTTGCTTTCTTTCAACGATTTGATCGTAAGCAATCTCTGAACAATCAACTGATCGGTACCGTGAGAAGCCATTGATAAAAATGCACCGCCGATCAACCCGCCCAAAAGAGTATAGGGATCAGTGAAGAAACCTTTGAACCCTTCATTGAATCCCCAATTAATTACTTGCAATTTATTATCGACTTGACTTGCAGCAATTACTGAGTTTATTCCATCGGGTAAAAAGTCCCAGATAATGAATCCGAGTGCAATTGCCGCACCGCCGAGATATATTATCATTTGTATAACGTCAACCCAGATAACCCCTTTAACGCCACCCATATAAGTATAGATCAAAGCTATCACTGCAATTATAATAATAGCCACCGGATAACTTATATCAAGCATTAATTTTAGCGGTATAGCTGTTGCAAATAATCTAACTCCATCAGCAGCCATGCGTGTGAAAATAAAAACTATCGATGAAAACTTCCTTGTTTTAGCGCCGAATCTATTTTCTAAAAATGAATAAGCAGTTGTCATCTCCCCTTTATAGTAGGCGGGAAGAAAATAAGCGGCGATAACTATTCTCCCAAGAAGATAACCAAATGTTACTTGAAGAAAATTCATGTTGGTCAAGTAAGCAAGACCAGGAATAGAAATAAATGTTAATGTACTCGTCTCAGCAGCAACAATCGAAAAACAGACCGCCCACCATGGAACAGACTTTGCCCCTAAAAAATAATCATGTGAACTTTTTTGTTTACCGCCTTTAATAGCTCCGAATACTGCCACACCAACTAAATAGGTAGCAATAATTACATAATCAACTGTACGGTCCACAGGGAATACCTAAATAGTTTCTAAATCCTTTACAGCTTCTTCAACAGAATCGAATATAGGTAAAATTCTATCCAGTTGTGAAATTTGGATAAGTGTTCTAACGCTCTTTTGCGGTGCTGCAATTCTGATTTGCCCCTCTTGAGATTGTAAAATTCTGAATGCCAATAACAAAGCACTTAAACCGGAACTGTCACAATATTCTACTTCGGATAAATCAATAACAAGCTTGTTTACACTTTCCGATAATAAAATTGTGAATTCGGCTTTAACTAAACCAGCAATTTGAGAATCAAAACGTGATTCATTTAATTTGAAAACTGCTATGCCATTTTCTGTTTTAACATCAAAATTTACTGAATCGCTCATATTCTTTGATTTAATATTTTATTGAGTTTGAGAAAATAAATAATTTCAAAACATTCTAATAGAATTTAACAAATTTCTATATGATTTTTCAGAATTTATTTCATTAGGCACTTGAAAATTATAGAATTTATCGGAATTCTTTTTAGTAAACCCAACTCTGTATTTTGATTTTGGGGCGCTGCTGATAACGGAGTAGAAAATATTGTCTTCCCTATTTAAATCGACCACTAAATCGAAGAAAATTATTTCAATTTTAGCAAGATGATCTTTGGTTGGAAGTCCAATTTTTGTTTTATCGGCTGGATTAAATGTTACTGATATATATTTAAGTTCAACGGGAATATAATTAGCAATATCGATGTTAAAATATAAATATATATTTTTTTTCTCAGTATTAAAATGTTTTATAACTTTAAACGCAGCCTTCATATCCTCAAGATTTTCAGGTAATATTACCATAATATCTTTTGCATTCGATATAAACTGCCTGAAACTATTACCAAAATTTTGAGTTTTAGTAAATTTTTTCAGTGCGATCGATTCAGCTAAATTTAATTTCAAGTTATTTAACATTTAATCCAAATTGATAAGTTTAATAAATTCATCTTCTGTTAGTATTTTAACTCCCAGTTTCTCAGCTTTCTCTAATTTTGAACCAGGATTTTCACCAACTACTACATAACTTGTTTTTTTACTTACCGAGGAAGTCGGTTTTCCTCCCATAGAAATTATTTTTTCCTCTGCTTCTTTTCTGGTCATTTTTTCCAGTGTACCGGTCAGAACGAATGTATTACCGCTCAGTTTTTTATCAACCTGCGGTAGTTTTTCGGTTTCAAACTTTAATCCGGCTTCTTTAAGTCTATTGATCAAGTCCAAATTTATCGGATCATTTAGGAACCGAATAACGCTATTACTTATCCTAGTGCCAATTTCGTCAAGTTTTTCCAACTCTTCCGATGTTGAACTCATAAGTCTATCAATCGACCCAAAGCCGTCAGCTAATTTTCTTGCTACTCCAGAACCAACAAATCTTATTCCAAGTGCAAAAAGCACACGATGAAAAGGTTGAGTTTTGCTGTGTTCAATTGAGGCAAACAACTTTTCAATACTTTTTTCACCAAATCCTTCTAAAGATTTCAACTCTGATTCATAATCAAATAATGAGTAGATATCAGCATAAGAATTTAAGTATCCAAGATCAACAAATTGATCAATGATCGCTTCTCCCAGACCCTCAATATCCATTGCTCCTTTTGAAGCAAAATGAATGATCCTCCCTTTTATCTGAGCACTGCATTTGCTGTTCTCGCAATAAATAGCAACTTCATTTTCCGGTTTTACTAATTTTGAATGACATACCGGGCATTCTGATGGAGTCTCCACAGGAACTGAATCAGTATCACGCTTGGAAAGATCGACACCAACAACCTTAGGAATTACATCTCCACCCTTCTCAATCATAACGAAATCACCTTCACGAATATCTTTCCGTTTAATTTCATCAACGTTGTGGAGAGTTGCTCTGCTTATCGTTGAACCGGCAAGAAAGATCGGTTCTAATTCTGCAACGGGGGTAACTATTCCTGTTCGTCCGACCTGCCACGTGATCTTTTTCAATTTTGTTACAGCTTGTTTAGCGCTGAACTTATATGCTACAGCCCACTTTGGAGACTTTGCAGTATTGCCTAAAGCTTTTTGATACTTTACTAAATTAACCTTTACAACAATTCCATCAGTTTCATATGGAAGTTCTGCTCGCTTTTGATCCCACTTATCACAGAAATCTATTACTTCAGAGATGTTTGAACAAACCGAATAATCAGGATTGATCTTGAATCCAAGCTTCCTCAGTAACTCCAAACCTTCACTTTGCGATTTTAGTTCTCTTTCCTCTGATAAAAAATAGTATGTAAAAATATCAAGCGGGCGGGTTGCAACAATTTTAGGATCTTGAAGTTTAATTGAACCGGCAGTTGCATTCCTTGGATTTACAAATAATTTTTCTCCGCTTAATGCTCTTTCTTCATTCATTCTGGAAAATCCATCGAGAGGCATAAAAACCTCACCGCGTACTTCAAATGTTAAATCCGTATTAACTTTAAGCGGGATACTTCTGATCGTTTTAATATTGTTTGTTATATCTTCACCGACTCTTCCGTCACCTCTTGTTGCCGCTTTAAAGAATACTCCGTTTCTGTAATGAATACTGATTGAGACCCCATCAATTTTTAACTCAGCAACATATTCAATATCTTCGTCAGTATTCAAACCGTTTTTAACACGTTTATCAAATGCTAAAAGTTCATCTTCGCTATATGTATTAGCCAGGCTGAGCATTTGATACTTGTGTTGGAAGGATTTAAATTCCTTAGTAAGATCGGAACCGACTCGCTGAGTGGGAGAATCCGGAGTTATCAATTCCGGGTGTTCATTCTCCAATTCTATCAACTCATTCAATAATTTATCATATTCATAATCACTAATGCTCGGCTCGGCAAGCACATAATATTTATAATTATGAGTTCTTAACCGTTCTCTAAGTTCATTGATTTTTTCGGAAACTGACTCGCTCATGATTAAGGTTTCTTAATCCTCATATAATGAATTCCACTCGCATCGACACTGATATTTTTAATTTCACCTTTCTTTCCAAACTTGGGTAATTTCTTACCATTTAAATATAGTTCTACGCCGCCGGCATTTCCAATCAGCAATTTAAAATTCGTTTTAGCCTTTAATGTCTTTGATAAACGCGGGTTAAGAGTAAACTCATCGCCAAATTTATTATCGATAGTTATTCTCATCCATGCAGTATCAATCGCATTTATTCTCAAATTAAGGCTGTCATGGGAGACAGTAACAGGAGCAGAAGCTGGAGTTTTAGTTTGAGGTTTGGACTCAGATTTTTTTTGTGTGACCTCAACCTTTGATTCACTTTGTACTTCTGTTTTCCCCGAAACTATTTCATCGATAGGTTTTTCAATAATTATTTCCTCGGAACTGTTACTAAAAAAGAAGAAATATAAGATAACTACTATCAGCGAAATCAAAACAAAAGTTCCTAACAAAACAACGTTTTTATTCTTATCATCCGTTGTTTCTTCCTGCTTTTTAGGAACCTCGCCTTCCAAATCGTCATATGTTCCCGGGGGTTTTTCGTCTGCTACTTTATCCAATTCAATCTTCTTTAACTTCTTCTGATCAACCTCTTCAGAACCCTCGCCTTTGGCAATTTCATACTTGCTTATTATGTCTTCTTCATCAACTTCAATCATGTTCGCATATTTTCTTAAAAAGGCACGGATATAGACTTCCGGCAGAACATCAAAGTTGCCATTTTCAATTTCACTTAGATATTTAGCATCAATTCTGGTTTTGTCATGAATTTCATTAAGGGAGATAGCCTTTTTTTCTCTTTGGCTTTTAAGTTCCTCTCCAAATTTTTTCAATGATTCGTCAGCCATTGGTTTATTCCCAAATTCTAATTTATTTTACGTTTTAATTTTACAGCAAATGCTCCGTCAAAACCGTGGACATTAGGATATGTCTGCATACAGTTATTTTCACCCACGTATTTTTCGGGGAAATATTTATTCGCATTAACTAACTCAAAATCACTATTCTCTTTCAAGAAATTTTCAATAACTTCAAAATTTTCCTCAGGTTCAATAGTGCATGTACTATACACCAATTCCCCTCCGGGTTTCAGTAAAGAAGCTCCTTTTGCTAATAAATTCGGCTGCAGTTCAGATAATTTTCTTATATCTCCAATATCTCTTTTCCATTTTATATCAGGTTTCTTTGTAAGTGTACCTAAACCGGAGCATGGAACATCTAATAATATTTTATCAAATTTTTCTTCATCATTAAACTCAAGCGCATCCGCTTCTATAAGCTTCACATTTTTAACACCCAATCTTTCAAGATTCTTTTCTAACATTTTTAATCTGCTTTCGTACTTATCAACAGCGGTGATTTCACCCTCATTGTGCATCAGGTCTGCCAGCAAACTTGTCTTTCCTCCAGGGGCGGCAAAAAGATCAAGTACACGATGAGATGGATTTACATCCAATAAGTAACACGAAAACGCGGTGCTTTCATCTTGAATTGTAAAATATCCCTTATTAAAATAATCCCAGTCGGTAATGTTAGTTAAGTTCCTAAGTTGAATAAAATCCGGGATGAATTTACTATCGTAATACACAAGACCAACTGAATCCAATAACGTTTTAAATTCTTCCTTATTTGTCTTTAAATTATTCACACGAAGATACATCTTCGGCTTATTGTTATTGGCTTTCAGAAGATTCTCAGTAAATTCTTCGCCATATCTTTTAATCCATCTTTTAACTAACCAAGTCGGGTGGGAATAATAAGCAGAAAGATAGTTCACCAGATCTTCTTCACGATCGGGATATCTTATCCTGTTCTTATTACGTATGATATTTCGTAAAACCGCATTTGTTAGATTTGCCGAGTTTTCACCTTGAAGTTTTTTTACAAACTCAACAGCTTCATTAACTGCGGCGTAATCGGGAACTCTATCCAAAAATAAAATCTGGTAGAGTGCAACTCTCATGGCATTTTTCACATTGGGAATGCACTTTGAGAATTGTCCTTTATAAAATCCTGTTAATACCCAATCAATTCTGCCTAGATGTCGGATAACGCCATGCACAATTTCGTATAATAACGCTTTATCATTACCTTGAAGTTCGTTCTGCTTAAATTCTATCTCGAGCATCTTCTCAAGATATGCATCAGTTCTATCTATTCTATTCAATATTTTAACTGCAATTCCTCTAACACCTTGATAGAGGTTCAGTTTTAAATATCCGTTTCCTACGTTCATGAGTTCCTTTCGTAACGAAATCTGTTTAAATAAAGACAATTATAAAGATATAAAAAAAGGGAATCATTTTTTAGTGTATAACGGGGAATATAAATAAAAAAAGGCTGAAGAAATTATCAACAGCCTTTATAAATCACAAAACTTGTAATAGCTTTTATTTTTTACCATACTTTCTATTAAATCTTTCAACCCTACCGGCAGAGTCAAGCATCATCTGCTTACCAGTAAAAAACGGATGAGATTTATCTGAGATTTCTAACTTAACTAACGGATAAGTATTTCCATCTTCCCATTCAATTGTATCGCTTGTCTCTGCTGTCGATCTAATAATGAAAGCATAGTCCATCGACATGTCTTTAAAAACAACAGGTCTATAATTTTCTGGATGAGTACCTTTTTTCATTTTTTTACCTAATAAATATTATTTCAGAACAATAAATATAGAAAATTATTAGCTGAATTTCAAAAATCAATTTTTCTAAAATTCACATTTTTTATTTATTTGTCTCTGATTCTTTTAACTGTTTTAATGAATCTTCTCTAATTCTCAAACTCTCTTTTCTCGCTTCGGCTTCTCTTTGTCTGATAAAAAATCCGCTAAATGGAGATTCGAAAGTATTACCTTGTCCAGCTAAATGAGGTTGCGCAAGACCATTACTCGGGGCTGTTACTGCTTCTTCAGTAGTAAGTAACTTATCAAGATCAACTGATTTACTTTTGTCGAACGGATAAACCGGTTTAGCTTTCGTGTTTGCAGCGACACTGTTTTTTTGAATACTTGGCTTTTCCGATTGATTGGAAGCACTAACATTTGGAGTGGCTTTTTTCTCTTTGGCTAATGATTTGGAAAAATTTTCTTTTACATCAGCTTGTATATTATCATTAGCGCTGCTAGATACAGTTGTTTCAGAGGATTGAATTTCCGGTAGTAATTTAGGCTGTGAGTTCCATGGATTTTCAGAGTCAACATCGCTGTCGGTAAATACAAAGAAAATTAATATCACCGAAGCAACAAGAGCAAATGTAGGTGTGTAGAACCAAAAGAAAATATTCTTCTTTTTTTTAGATTTGATCTCAAAATTCTTGTTATGAATTCTCGTCATTAACTTATACTCAAAATTATCCGGAGCTCCAACTTTAGGAAGTTCCTTTAGCAGAGTTTGTAATTTCTCGAACTCATTATTCTCTTCAATATTATTCATCTTATCCATGACTATTTAAACTTCGTAAATGTTTTTTAATAATTTTTGTAATTGTGCTCTCCCCCGATTTATTCTAGATTTCACCGTACCGATCGATACTCCTGTCATTTCAACAATCTCTTCATACGAAAATCCTTCAATATCTCTCAAAACTACCATTTCACGGTACACGGGTTTAATCCTCTGCAATGCATTATGAACAATCTTATTTTTTATCTGATTATCTGCCGCCCTATCCGGAGCAACAAACTTTTTATCTTCAATCTGTAATGTCAGCTCATCATCATCACTATTCGAAATAGAAAGCATTGATCTTCTATTCCTCCTTTTCAACTCATTCTTTGCCAAATTTCCCGCAATTGTGTAAATCCATGTAGAGAACTTAGCAATCGACTGATAAGAATCCTTGTTCAGATAGAATTTTATCATTGTATCCTGAACAATATCGCTACTCACATCTTTGTCACCGACAAATCTGTAAACAAAATTCATTAACGGATCTTTAAACCGTTTAACCAAAATTTCATAAGCTTCAATAGTATTATTATCTTGAAACTCTTTAATTAAATCTTCATCCGTTAACGATGATAAATTCTTATCTAATGTCATTTATACCAATCAATTGTTTATTTGTTTCAACAGAGGGAATATTTTACCTTCTTTTTATTTAGTACCTATAAATTTATTTTCATGTTTATAATTTAACATGAAATTAGCTCAATTTAAAATCTCAGAGATAAGAATCGTAAATATAATTTTCTCATCAGTACTTGTGGTTTTTACTTTTATATCTGCATTTAATAAAGCTTCAGCCGCTTTCATCAATCTTTTTTCATTCAATAAAAATGCAGCTTTTTTACAATTTATGTAATAATAATAACTTAAACCTGCCTCACTTGCCGCTTCATTATCTGATATTCTTTTTGCTCTGAGTTCAATTATTTTCATCAGGGTTGAAACAAATTTTGTAAGCATGGAGATGATAAACACCATATCAAATGAACCGTCCAATAAATTATATCCGATTTCCAAAGATTTTCCCTTATCACCTTTACCCAGAGCATCTTGAAGATTAAAAATATTATATTCTTTTGTAACACTGGTTAGCGATTCGATAATCTCAGGAGTGATTTCACGACTATCTTTGAGATAGTCTCTAAATTTTCTAAGCTGCATCTCAAGCAATGCTTTATTCTGCCCAACCATCTCAGTCAATATTTTAGCTGATTCACTACTCAGTTCCATTCCCTCTTCTTTTGCCTGCTTAATAAGCCATTGCTGTAAATATTGCCCTTTTAGTTCACTCGCTTCGAAAAGGTAACCCTTGTTAAAAAGTGATTTGTAAGGTTCGTTCCTAGTATTAACTGATTTTGAACTTTGAGTAATTATTAAAATTGTAAAATCAGTTGGATTTTGAACATAACTGGCAAAATTCTTTTTATCTTCACAATTTTCAAATCCTTTAACTACAATAATTTTTTTGCCATCACCAAACGGAAATGCAGAAGCAAGATCAACAACTTGTGAAACTGATCCTTTTTTTGTCATTGAAATTGTTTCTCTATCGAAATCAACCGTTACGAGCGGTTCAACTTTTTTACTTATATATTTTACAGTTTTACTGATAGTATAGTCATCTTCACCATAAAGGAAATAAATGGGAAGGAAATTATTATCCTTCAGATAATTAGAAATATTATAAATCGTTTCTACGTTAACTTTACTCTTACTCACTGTGAACTTTACCCTTTTCTTTTTTAATTGCGATAGTTAGCGCAGCGAAAAAACCGCCCCAAATAATTGCAAGTACAAAAACCATTGTATATATCCAAAGATCAGTCATTTCTCTCAAATAATAATTTTTTGAATCTATTGCTTAAAACTATTAAAACTATAAGAACTATGCCCCACTGAAATAAACATGTTCCTGCATTTTCTGTATGAAACGGATTCCACCACTCAACATCCCACGATACCGACGATATAAGCCACCATCCAAGCAGCACAACTGCTTGAACCGGGATGAGATATTTAATAATGAAAGAATACCACTTACCCACATGAATATCGCTCGAATCTCCATTAATAAGATCTGTTCTGAATTTGTCAACTCCAAATTTCATAATCGCAAAAGCCATAAAAGCTCCGCTGATAATTAATCCTACACCCCACACCCAATCCTGGTTCGTGAAAATATCAATATTTATTGCAGAAGGAATTCCAAGCAGAAAACCCAATAATCCCACAATAACAACAGCTTTTTTTCTGTCGAATCCAAAATCTATAAATGTTTTTGTAGTCAACTCTATTAATGATATTAAAGAAGAAATTGCAGCAAATGCTAACGCCAAGAAAAACATAGAAGCGAATATCAAATTCACAGTAACATTTGATGATAAGTGACTAAAAAGCATCGGCAGATAAATGAATGTAAGTCCTGTATTTGCCGGACCGGATTGTGTTATCTGGTTCATAGCATCAACCGAACTGAAAGAAAAAACAGTTGAGAATATTATGATTCCTGCGATAAGAGAAATAGAATTATTCCCAAATCCGATCAGCGCGGCATTGAGAGGAACATCTTCACTTTTTTTCATGTAAACAGCATAGGTAAGTATCAATCCCCAACCGGCGCCTGTATCCCATGCATTTTGTGTAAGTGCATTGAGCCAAACTTTATAATCGAGCAGGTATTTTAATTGCGGAGTAAAAAAATATTTTAATCCCTCAATTGCGTTCGGCAGCATGACTGATCTTACTAAAATTATCAGAAGAATTATTACTAGTGTGGATACCAGAAATTTATTTGTTTTTTCAATACCCTTTACAATTCCTCTGAATACTACAATTGTTCCGACTAACATGGCTGCAAGATGGTAATAAACAGGTTGTAATCCAGAAGAAAATGTATTCCAATAAGCAAGATGGTCTGTTGTAGAAAAAAGATCCCCGCTTACTGAAGCAATAAAATATCGGATGGTCCAACCGGTAACCACAGAATAGTAGAACATTATTGCAGTAGAAACAAAAGCAATAAATCCTCCCATCCAGATGAATTTTTTACCAGCGATTTTTGCAATTGCCCCCATCGGTCCAAGACGAGCAAACTTACCTATTGCAAACTCTGCAATTATTAATGGAAGCGACCAGACAAAAAGAAAAATAACCCAGGGAATTAAGAATGAACCTCCTCCGTTCTGTGCAACAATTCTGGAAAAACGCCAGATATTTCCGGTACCAACAGCTATTCCTAAAGTTGCAAGTATAAGTCCCCAGCGCGAAGTAAAGAATTCATTCTGCTTCATCTGATTTAGGATTTACTTTTCTCTTTTTTCAATTACTACGGTTTCCATTACAACATCATTAACAGGTTTATCCATCATGCCGGTTTTTGTTTTGCCGATTGCCTCAACGACATCCATCCCGCCAATAACTTCACCAAATATTGAGTGTTTGCCGTCAAGCCAAGGAGTTGGGACCAAAGTTATGAAAAACTGACTGCCGTTTGTATTCGGACCGGCATTTGCCATTGATAAAATGCCCGGCTTATCGTGGTGTAAACTTGTATTAAATTCATCCTCAAATTTACCGCCCCAGAAACTTTCTCCGCCGCTTCCTGTTCCTGTAGGGTCTCCACCCTGTAACATGAAATCAGGTATTACACGATGAAATATTACATTATCGTATTTGCCTGTTGTTGCTAACCCCACAAAATTCTCAACCGTTTTAGGAACTCTCCTTGCAAAAAGCTCAATCTCGATATCGCCCATATTTGTTTTGATTGTTGCGACTAATTTTTCGTTATCTTTAAGATTCATTAGTTCTTTCACTTTTTCCTCTGCTTTATTTAATGACTTTTTATTAGTTTCTTCTGTTGTTGTTTTATCCCCGCTGCATGCAAAAAACATCAGGGACAAAAGTATAAAAATTACTTGCTTCATCATTTTTCCCTCACGCACTTATTATGTTTAATCCAATTAGAATGAAAATTGCGATACCTATAAAAACTCTATAATAGACAAAAACCATAGT
>JAADIB010000011.1 GCA_013151565.1 Chlorobiota bacterium | reverse complement strand
ACTCACCTCCAATGTTAACATACTCCGTATGGTCATTAGGATGAACAGCATCCAACCCCAATGTGAATCTTAGAGATTCTGTTTTCAAAAGATCTGCAGCCACGCCGACTCTGAATATTAATGGCAGACTGAATTCATCCAGCACAATTTCTGTGTTGATCAAATTACCTTGATTTCCGGCTCCGACAGATTTTACTTCCAGAATATCTCTTCCGCTCAATTTCATTTTTGTACCGAAGTTTGAAATATTCGCCCCAATTCTGAACTCATTCAGTATATCAATTTTGTATAGCGCGCCTATATCAAGTGCAAAACCCTGTGCATTCATATGCCATACTCTTTCCTGAATATACTTAAAATTAAATCCCATTGAAAAATGATCAGTCAATTGGCGGGCGTATGTAATACCAATTGATATACCGCCTGCATCAAATAACTCGCCGGTTCCTTCCGGCTGATCTACAGTTCTAACAACTTCGTTTTCAATCTCTTTTGCAACAGAGACATATGCACCGATTGTTCCGAAACCATCTATATAACTTGACAATGCGGCAAACTCAACATCAACATCCGCTATCCAGCTTGTATGGTTAAAATAGGCATTGTTGGTATGATCGCCAGCGAGACCGGAAGGATTCCAATATATGGCGGAAATATCATCGGCTGTTGCAACGAACGCCGACCCCATTCCCATTGCCCTCGGACCAACATTGATCTTTAAGAATTGGGCTGCAGTTGTCCCGGATTTAGAAATATCCTGCCCGAAAATATTATATGACATTACAATTATTGTTAAAGATATTAACTTTAAAAGTGATCTCATTTTTTACTCCTGTAAGGAATATGTATCATCAAAATTTTCAATTTATATATCTATTTAATTAAGGCGAACTTAATTATCTTTTCACCAATACCCGGAGCTTCAATATGTGCAATGTAAACTCCGTAGGAAACACTAAAACCATCCTCATTTAAAAGATTCCAGTATTCACGTGCATTCTCCTGCGGTACATCGTGATACAAAGTTGTAACCGGATCACCTGCTAATGAATAAATTCTAATTGTACAGTTTGAAGGAAGATTCTCAAAATAGATTCTTCTCTCCCCTCTTGATTGACCGGGCAGTTTATTTGTCGGTTCAAGTTCATTGTATCCAACATAAGGATTCGGTACTACATAGATATTATCCATTTTCGAAGCCGCTTTCCCAATGTCAATTTTTGCTCCTTCAGTTTCAATCGCAAATTGATCTTCTTTATTGAACGGTCTATCCGTTGCAATGAACAAAACATCGCCGTCTGTTGGAATAATAGGAGTAACTGTCGAATCCTCCAATACATCGGTAACTAAAAGTCCCCACGTTAATGTATCTTGTATTGTTCCCTCAGCACCTGGCTTGAAGAAAACAATTTCTTCCCCGGGATCCCATTGCTGATTCTGTGTCGAAGGCTGTTCAGCTAAGAATGTTAATATTCTTATTGGAACGCCTGTTGAAACTTCTCTTACTGAATAATTAACCGGAATCTTAATAACTTGGGTAGTATATGTAATTGCTGAATCGATGTTTGTCGAAGCGAACTCTATTTCATAATCTCCAGGATAATATTCTTTGTTTATTCCAACAGATGAGATACTTAATTTATAATCAAGATTACTCTTGCTGCCAGGCAGCCATACAGATTTATCCTTATTCCATTTCAATTTAAGTTCATCATAAACAACAACTTGAATTCCATTAAATATCGGGTTGGAATCTTCACCTTTTAACGCAGTACTTTGAAAAACCGGATAATACTCATAACGAACTAAAACTTCGCTGAGATTGGGTATGGTACTGATACCAGTTCTTCTGAAAGTTCCGGCAGAATAATTTACTATATAGTCTTTCCCTTCTTCAAAATCCTTTGAGGCATCATTAACCAATGTAACGCTCAGGGAACCGTTATCGGCTATATTTTTAAAACTGAGTTTTGCAAAATTTGTGTCATATAATTTAATTTGATCTTCGACTAAAGTAAGATTAAGAACAGAATAATTTTTCGCAGCTATCGTTCCTTCAAGAGGGGAATAAAGTGAATCACTAAAATCGACAACGTATTTACCTGCTTCTTCAATCGCAAGGTCATCCATCATGTTAAACAATACTTTCCCGGTACCGATTCCCTGAGTATGCACTAAGTTATTCTTATTGATAACCGGTTCAACATACCCGCCTGCTCGCGGACCCGGAACCACCATTACGGTATTTTTATCGAATGTCAGTTCATTTGTAATTGGATCAATAGTGATCTTCTTTGTTGTTTCTGTGGGAGGAATCCCCGTCGAATCACCATGGTCATATGCTACAACAGCATAGTAATATGTTTGACCATTTATCACTTTATTGGAATCAGCGTACGAATGAACCAAACCTGTATTATCCCCAAGATAATAATGAATACCGCGCCCTTGATATTGAATAGGATGGTAACCTTCCCACTCATTATCCAAATCCCATTTAGCGGGAAAACCTTTAACTGTTTTTAACGGCTCATTTAAGAAGAACGAACCTTTTCCATCAGTAATTGTCTGGATATCATTAAAAGTAGGATCAGTACTTCTATAAATAACATAACCTTCAAAGTCTTCACCGGTAATCGGGTCAACACTTTCCTCGGCTATTGTATCCCAATAAAGTGTAACTTTTTTATCGCCGGGAACAGCTGTAACATGAGGAGTATTCGGCGGTTTGAAGAACTGATAATTTTGATTATAAATTGTCTGTACCGTTTCAGCGCTAAGCAGAAGGTCTTCAAGATTCTGCCCAACTAGAAGCGCCATCGATATTCTTTTGGTCTCGCCGGCTTTTAATGAAATATACCCCGAACCGAAAATGAAAACAAGATCGGTATTCTGCTGAATTGCGCCAAAGTTGCCCGGGATGGATCTATTCCACATCGATTCATCATCAGAAATTTTATCCTGATTCCATGTCCAGCTATTAAAACTTGTCAACCCGATTTGATCGGACTCATCCAGATCGGTAAATTCAAAATTCGGTTCACCGGGATAAAGAGGATCAAGCGAGCCGTCGGGTAATTGTATACCGGCAGTCGGAACTCCATCCCCCTCTCCTTCATCAAACGTCAACGGAATCCCGTCAATACCAACATCATGAAAATCGGCAACCCAGTCTCCGTCATTATCAATTCCATCTTCTTGACTTTCATCAATCATTCCATCGCCGTCATCGTCAAAATTGTTTGTTGCATTTCCCGGACTCTCCAAGAACTTACATCCCAAATAACCAAGCGGCAGACCGAAATCACCTTTCATATCGGGATCAAAGAAATAGACCATGCTTCTTGCATAAACAGGAATATGCGAAACATCAACACTATCTAATGAATACGGCGGAATAAAAAATCCGTTATCATCATTATTCTCCGGATACCCTCCGCCTAAATCGGGATCGCCATAAATACCGAAGAAAACAGAATCAAGATCTTTACCACTTACGTTTGTTATTGTATAAATAAAGAATATTGTTTGTATTTTCAGCTAATGCGTTACTCCATTGAAAAGCGCGGGCATCAACCTGCAGCCCGATTCCCTTTCTTGTACTGTCACCCGGGAATGGAAAATATGGGAATTCCACATTATCTCTATCATCCATCGACCAGAATAATTCAAGATCTGCATTGCTAGCACCCTGTGAAAGGAATCCTGGCCAAACATATTGACCGAGGGTTGGATTATACCAATCACGAGGCCAGCTGTCAGGTTTACCATCACCGTCATCGTCATTTGCCGGGTTGGATGCTATGTACGGCTGATCCGGATCAGCGTAACCTGGTAGGGGCTGCCACTGCCATAAAGTATCGCCGGTTGGATTTACTTCGCGAAGATTTGGATAGTCATTCAATCCATCTGATATAATATGGATCTTCTTACCGGAAGTATCAGTTACTTCTGCACCAACAATCGGGCAGAATTGAAAAACATACGAAAGATCTTTCCATACAAAATTGTTAACACCTCGTATCAATCCATATCCCGGCGCTATGCCGCCATAGTTATACACTTGTGCTTATCTTATTACCATTCATGAAATAATGTTTTCTATCGGCTTGTGCATCTATCTTGTGCAGTACATTTGCATCTTTCGGTTTCCTAGACTGTTCCTGCACCGCATTATTTTGATTCTGAAGAGAATTAGAATATGTTTTCTCTAAGAAATCTCTTACTGCTTGATGTTCTTTCTTCTGCTTCTCCGTAAGTGTTTGAGCACTATTGATAATAGTAAAAGCAAATACTAGAAATATCAACTTCGAAAGATTTTTCAAAATTCTGCCATTCATTATTTATTCTCCGAATTCATGTTTTCAAAACTCAATCGATAACCCCAACAATATTTGCCTTGGAGCCAGGTAGTAGTTGGGTCGGTTATAAACATCTGCCGATGTGTGAACTCCCGGAACGCGGGCGGCAATTCTATCTGTCTCTAAAGCTGCAGCTCTATTGGCATCCAAAGTATATGTAGCTCTCCCCGTTGAGGCATAAACAAGATTTTCATTAAGCGCATCAAACAAGTTATAAACTTTAAGGAACACTACTAATCCCATTGAACCTAATTTAAAAGTCTTTTCTGCAAGAAGATCAAATCTTAAATACTCAGGTCTTCTGTCGCTATTCCTCGTTAGATTAACCTGTTTATCAAAAAGGAGCGGCGTGTATGGTAATCCGGAAGCAAACCTTCCGATCATCGCAACATTCCAATTGCCCACTTCTCCAACTGTAAACGTTCCATTCAATTGATGTGTCTTATCCCAATTTAAAGGTACCGGAACTTTTTCAGTCTGATTACCTGATGAAAGATCAAGGAAGAATGCATCCGCATTTACATCATTTCCTTCAGAAACCTGGAAAGTATAATCCAATGTAAAACCCCAAATATCATCAGCGGTTCTTCGTTTGGTGAAAGAAAAGATTATTCCTTGGATATTGCCGTAGTCCTTATTCACGTAAGTAAAATAAGTCTGACTTCCGCTTACTCTGATCTGCTGTGTAGCTAACAGATCACGAACATCTTTATAATAGCCTGTCAGATTGAAGGCAACATTCTCCGCAAGCTGCTGCTGTAGTCCCAGCTCGTAAGTAACAGTTCTTTCCGGATTCAAATTTGCATTTCCATAATACGGCGATCCAAAATTGAATTTGAAATCAGGATTTGTATAAAGAAATGCAAGCGGTGGAAGCTGGTAAAAATGACCATACGAAAAGTGAATGATCCCTTGATC
>JAADIB010000404.1 GCA_013151565.1 Chlorobiota bacterium | reverse complement strand
GGCAGGCGAACTTCATCCAAGCCAAGATGAACCATAGGCACAGAAAGGCGAGGGAATATTTCCTCATATATTGCTTGGAGTATGTTATATGTTTTAGGATTATCAACGTCAAAGTTTGATTTACGGATATGATAAAATCCAGGCCAATAGTCTTCCTGTAAACCGCCTTGAATCAGTTCGGGATAAAATTTCCTTTTGGCTGCAGCATGACCGAGAGATTCAATTTCCGGGAAAATAGTTATTCCATACTCTTTGCCGTATTCAATCAACTCTGATAAGTCATCGAGAGTAAGAGCATAAGGATTGTCACTCCCAAGCGGAAGATTTTTATACTTGAATGCATTCAGTTCATCATCACCTTCGCGAATTATAAGAAAATTCAATTTGAATGCCGAGCAAATTCTGATTGTTCTTTTTATCTGCCCTACAGAATATGGTGCGCGTCCGGTATCAAGCATATATCCGCGCCAAGGATATCTTGACCAATCGATTATATTTACATTAGGAATTACTGCACGGCTGCCATGTCGAACAATTAACTGCGCTAGTGTCATCAATCCCCAAAACACACCTTTTGATGAATTGGAAGTGATGCTAATTCCATCCGAAGAAACTAGCAGCTCATATGCTTCTTCCCCTTTGTTCTCGATACCTCTTTTGCTATTTGTAGGTTCTACTTTACTATCGTTCTGAATAACTATCTGAAATTCCTCAAGTTCTTCATCTTTGATGATACTTAGTTTTAAATCTGACAATTCAATGAAACGAGAAATGTTTTTTTTCAGTTCTGGATTTTTATCGGAGTAGTATATTTTTGTGTTGGAGGATATATTAAACTCACCGCTCAATCTCTCAATGCTTTGCGGAACCGGGAGAAGCTCATCTAATACTTTTCCATTACTTTTGTTTTGAGAATTTATAATTCCGGTAAAAAGAAAATAAGTAGATAAAATAAAAATTATTGTCTTCATCTTTTCTCTTAAATGTGAAAGGTTATGTCAAATTAGTAGATTAT
This sequence comes from Chlorobiota bacterium, assembly GCA_013151565.1. Classification (GTDB taxonomy): domain Bacteria; phylum Bacteroidota; class Ignavibacteria; order Ignavibacteriales; family Melioribacteraceae; genus SZUA-22. Next base: position 17,979 of record JAADIB010000404.1, on the reverse strand, counting down.
ATAAAAAATGTATCTATACAAACATGTTTATTTCGCAATGGATGTCCAATGCCCGTCAACAATTGGTTCAGCTAATTGATTAACTCCACTTTTCATAAGCTGAACAAAACTCTGCTTCGATTTTTCCGTCTCGTTGACTTGTAGTGTATCAAGCATAGTGTAATTTATAACTACCGGATATTTGATCTTGAGGGAATCCAATCTATTGTTTATTCGATCTTTTACTTTTACACTGTCAGTTACACCTTGCTGCATAAACTGACTTAAGTTCTCCTCAAAAGCAAATTTAGATGACCATTTCATTAATTCATGTTTGAATTGCGGAGTTTGATCGTAACCTTCTTTCAGCGCTTCCTGCTCCATAAAGTAATCTCTGATTGACATCATCAGAACATTATTCAAATGATTTTTGAATTGTTTCTCGGTTTGATATTCTGCTTCAATTCTATCAAAATAGAAATGGTCTTTAAACTCCCCAAGTGTAAAACTCCCGCCGTTATAGGTTATGAAAACCGAATCTTGATAATCAATATACTTTTTAACCGATGCTGTATCTTCGTGCGCTTTAACCCATTCATCTAATCCTAAAGAGCTATGCTCCTTCGATCTGTACCAATCGATCACTGCACCAGCAAATACATTAAAGACTTTAGTCTTTGTCCTTATCTTCTTAGGCGTCATAAGCTTATCGACATATTTATCAACTTCATCTTTGAGCTTTTGATTATACAGAATCTTTCTGAAAGTAGGAGCTTTGTTCAGATATTCATTTGTGGTGACTGATTCACGACGTATATCCTGAATTTGAAAAATGTAATAGAGACCGTCAATTTTTACAGGATCGGAAAACTGGAATGCTGGCAGGTCTTTTATTGCATCCAAAGTTTCCTTAGGGATATCAAGCCATGTTAAGTATTCGGATGTATATTTAGAAATATCAAAATGGAAATCAGATTTTTTACCACTTAATTTTTTGAATGTTTCTTCAATCCCGTTTTCCTCGAACATCTTTTTGATTATCCGGGCATTCTTAAGATCCTTTTCTGGCCAAAAAAAGAATTTAAAACTGACTTTTGATTTGCTGATCGCATCCTTGATCTCATCCATACTTACTTTAATATTCGGCTTGATATCATTATTAATGATGCTTTCTATGAGTAATTCTCTTTTTGTTTTTTCTGTTTGGTATTTTACTTCTGGTGTGTTGTTCAGACCTTTTTCTTCGGCATCCAATGCGAGTAAGTATTCATTTATCATGAATTGAAGATAATTTTTTTTCCTTTCGAGGGTTGTATTTCCTATCTTGAGATGCGGCAGACCAAATTCATAGTTTAATAAGAAGTCATTTTTTGTGATCTCCTTATTCCCTACTTTTGCAATGATCTCAGGTTTTGATCTTGTAAGTTTAAATATTAACAGAACTGCTAATGCAATGAAAATAAGTGAACTGATTATTATGACAGATTTTTTATTGGTTGTTCGTTTTCGAAAATTCATATAGGAACCAAGTAAAGATTATGAGACCAAAGTTACAAAATTTTCCTTATGAATTTTGATAAGATTTAAAAAACAAGTCCTACAGAAAATCTTTGAGCGTTTTCCAAAACTCCCCAATCAGCCCAAGAATAATCGAACCTAACACCGAAGCCGCTGTTTTGATTGTAATAATCAATTCCGGCTCCCAAAGTCAAACCATTGATCGATGTATTATCAAGCAAATTCTGATAACCGGTTCTTATAAAGAACATATTTAGGAAACCATATTCCAAACCTAAATTTATACCTTCCGGTGCATGACTAGGATGAAGCAAATCGGCAGCAAACAATGCAGAACCAAAATCACCTAAATTAAGTTCATATGATATACCAGCACGGAAAAGAATCGGAAGCGGATATGGATCGGTTTTATATTCAGCAGGAACTCTGTCAAAATTTTCAACTTTTTTATCCGGATCAATAGTGGAATCGAGATCTCTACCGATGTATTGAACACTTGAACCAAAGTTAGCCATGCTGAAACCAAGGCGCAATCCTTCAATTGCTGTACTGTAAAAGATACCAAAATCGAGAGCAAAAGCATTTGCAGTTTCATGCCATATTCTGGATGAAAGAAATTTTGCGGAAATACCAAATGAAAATCTATCTGTTAGTGCAGTGGCCCAAGTAAATCCAACAGAAAAATCTCTTGCATCGTAAGATTCGCCGGTTCCTTTTGGTCTGTCCACCGTTCTAACAGGCTGTTCTCCGAAACCAATTGTTGTAACACTGAGAGCTATAGAAGAATTAAGATCCGGCAAAGGAATAACACCGCTCATAAAATCGAAACTCGCATCTAAAAACCATGAGTTATGGTTAACTTCTATCTGAACGTTATCTGCCCAGACAATACCAGCAGGATTCCAATATGTTGCCGATGCATCATTAGCAACTGCAACAAATGCGCCGCCCATTCCCATAGCGCGCGCTCCAATTCCAATTTCAAGGAACGTCATTGCCCCGGTTCCAATTGCATCTACTTCCGTAGAGAACGGTGCCGTTTTGGCGGGGTCCTCACCGGCAAATGATAGATTAAAAGTTATCACTAAAAAGGATAAAATCTTAACAATTTGATTAAAAACTTTCATGAGTATTCCAATAAATAATTATTTAATTACTGCAAATCGACCAATACTTTGACCCACGCCTGGTGCGTCAACAACAAAGAAATAAATTCCCGGCGCTATCTCTAAACCGTCCTTCGTTCTTAGATCCCAAGGCATTCTGGAATCTGAATTTTCTGAAGAGTGATGTAATTCTCTAACAAATCTACCTGATGTTGTAAATATCTTAATAGTACATTCATTTGGTAAATTCACAAAATCAACTCTTCTGTCACCTCTGCCTTCATCAGGGTTAATTACTTTTCGCTCAAGGGAACTAACCGCTACATAAGGATCAGGAACAACATACACATTACTGAGATCGTTCTTAATCTTATTTGTATCAATATAGTTTCCATCTATTGTAAAGGTAAATTTATCTCGTCTATCAAAAGGCTTGGTAGTTGTTATCTTGATTACATCACCTTCAACAGGATAAACAATATCTTCGTCTGGTATGGTATCTCTTCCAGGCAAAAATATATCGAAAAACCATGTTCTTACCGAATAATCATATTTAGAAACCAATTGTATTTTATCACCATGGCTTAAACTACCTTTTTTATCCGGATACATATACCCATTTCTATACCTAAATTTGACTTTAAAAGTACTATCAGGATCGGTTATATCCCAGACTTGGAAATCTGTAACAGTCGGACTAGAATAAACGGATGTATCGGCTCCTTCACCAGTAATTGAATCGATCGGTGCCATTACTCTGATCTCATAGTCGCGAGGCACAGGAATACCGCCAAATAACCAAGTGCTATTCTTGATTTCCAGCATCGAGTTTCCAGTAGCCCAAATTGCAGTATCAAAAGCAGCCGGTTCATTTTCCAAAGCAATTCTAAATCCATCTCCCATAAATTCATTTATTTCATCGCTGCTGTCAGGATCAATAATACTTTTTACTACTTCCCCATTGGTTTCGTTATATATAAGCGCTTTGTTTGTATTACCGGTAAATGCACTATCATATTGTTTATAAACGCCGTCATCAAAAAAGTTGACAGAATAGGTAGTATTCGGACGAATTTCTCTTGGACTGATAATCTCAAGTTTTATATCACCGGTACCAAATCCTTCCACTCTTTCAAAACCATTCTCCCCCAGAACCGGGTCAACCCATCCGGCAGGATATTCATAAGGAATTGCAATAATAGTATTCTGATCTGTTTTAACTGCTCTGCCTAAAAGATCTGTTTGAATGATAGCGGTACACTCGGTTGGTGAAGTATTGACCAATCCCTCCCTAGGTGAAATATCCGGATAGAAAGAATCGGCATAACCTTGATCCACAGAAACAACAGCATAATAATATGTACGACCGTTGGTTACTTCCTTATCTTCATAATAGTGAATTAACCCGCTATCTGTTCCCATATTATAGGCAACACCGAGGTTGCTTTCCGGTCCAAGTTCAGCACCGATATTTATAGGATGAACTCCTTTCAAACCATCTTTTTTATCATAAATAGCAATAGGCGCCATAAGAATTGGGTTATTAAAAGCATCTGTAATTGTTTTGATATTATCAAAAGTCGGATCTGTACTTTTGTAAATATAGTAACACTCAAAATCTAAACCGTAAATAGGATCTTTTGAAAACTCAGCAGCATTATTCCAATGGAGAACAATTTTCCCATCTGCCGGAACCGCACTAGCTATAGGTTTCCTTGGAGGTTTGGAGAAATTGTAGTCAGCGTCATAAATAACCTGCATCGTTCTTTTATTTCTTAAAATATCATCGGCATTATTACCGAACAAAAGAGCAATTGCATATCTATGCTTTCTTTCTTCGCCGGAAAATTTGACATACCCACTACCATAACTGAATGCAATATCACGCTGATAACCGGGACGAACATTAAAAACGCCAGGTTTGATTTCAACATCCCAATAAGTTTCATCATCAGCCATTGTATTATCAACATCTCTTAAATAGAAAGAAGTTAATCCGACCTGATCAGATTCATCGTTATCTGTAAAGTCAAAGTTCGGTTCACCTTGATCGGGGACACTGTTTGCTTCAGTTCCATCAGCATCAGGCCCGAGATAGCCTTCATCGTCAGGTGACAAACCATCGGAACCAACATCACTTAATAAAGGTTCATTATCCAATCTTCCATTTCCATTCACATCTTCTTCCGGCTGAAGTATACCGTCATATTCACCAAAGTCGCGGGTAGCATGTTTTCTATCAATTCCAACATCTTCCCAATCCCAAACACCATTATTATTATCATCTTGCCAAGGCAGCCAGTCACCATCATCGTCTATTCCGTTATTCTGACTTTCGTCAACCATACCGTCTTCGTCATTATCTATACCGTCAATTAATCCGGGACTCTCTAAAAATGCAAAACCGAAATATCCGATAGGTAAACCTTGTCCGGAAATTCCTTTTTTATTGAATGCATATGTAATATCATCTCGTTCGTCAAAACTTGCATCGTCGCCTTCAAGTGAACCGCCCATATCTGGATCAACATACATACCAACAACCGCTTTGTTTAATTCCTTTCCGTTGTTTGTAATATCATAGATCGATATCATAATATCTTCAGCAAGACGAGCAGACCACTGATAATTTCTTACGGAAACCGAAATACCCAGACCCCTTCGTCCGTCCGGCCAAGGTAATCGCGATTCTTCATCAGTAAAAGGATAATATTCAAACTCATCGTTTTCTCTATCATCCATTACGTAGTAAGATTCTTGGTCTGCGCGTACATACGCTCCAAACTCTCCGTTCCACCTACCGGCTCTAACGCCCTGTCTTTCTTCGCCGGGCGCTCTATCATCTCCAGGATAAGTTCCAACAGGCCAATACATAGGCCAAGTTTCTTTTCTATGACTTATCGCGAACCAGCCAACACCATTCTGCAATTGCAGATCCAATACACCATTTAAGTTGAAATCTTCTTCATCCTGAAGTATTCCGTCACCTTCACCAAAATCACCGGTATTAGGTACGCCGTCAAGACCAACATCTTCACTTAGACCACCCATATCGGAATCCAAAGCTCCCGGCTGATCGTTATTGAAATATTTTCCAAGCGGCATTGTTCCCCACCAGTGAGTTTGATCTAAAGATTGTTCAAGACTACCTCTTCTGTAATTATCGGAAACTATATGAATTGTATCACCGGTTTCGTCAACTACCTCCGCAGCTACAAAAAATAGTGCTTCGTATATCATTTCAACAGATTTCGGACCTTTAGGCCATGATAGTCTTGGACTTCCGCTAACTCTTCCATATGACAATGCGCCGTTATTTAGAACACCGCCGGTAATGAGATTCCCGTCATGAACGGTAAATCTTAAATACTTAGAGTTGCCCTCAGCTTGAATATCTTCTGTTTTATTAAAAGCTCCTGTATAGCCTCTTGAACCTCTAATTGCTTGCGGTCTTAAATAAACAGGTATATTCTTTTCTGCGTCAGTTTCAGTTTCTTGTCCTACTATATCGGCTGAGATAAAGATCAAAACCCCAAACAATAGATAGTAAATAAAATTCTTAAACATAAATTCTACTTCTCCAAATTTAAAAATCAGTTAGAAATTAAATGTTAAGCCAAGTCGTATTTTTCTTGGACTTGAATACCACTCAGGACGATTATCAATTTCAGCTAGAGTAAATAATCCTGCTTGTTCTAATCTTTCAACCTCAATTTCCTCAGTAGAAGGAAGCCTAGCATTATGGTTTGCTGTACCGGTTGAACTATATACGGCATTTTCGTTTAAGTGATCAAAAAGATTGTCGATCTGCAAGAATGCAGAGAAATTAGCCGAACCGATCTGGAATGCATATCTTGTTTTCAGATCTATACTCCATTGTGCTGGTTTTGTATCTGCATTCACATATTCCCTTTCAAGAATATCATATCTTTCAACAAAGCTCGGGCTGTACGGCTGACCCGTCCAATATGTTCCAATTACTGACAAATTCCATCTGCGAGTAAACCTAAAATCTACCAAAGCATTAAATGTATGGGTTTGATCCCAATTTAGAGGAATTATCTGTCTATCTAAAAACTCAATCGGTTCACCGCCGATTTGTGTAGACGCTTGAACAATTGCAATGTAATCAGGATTAGAAGCACTTCCGTTAGCGGTTGAGTATGTATAATTCACACTACCATTTACAAAGTCATTACCATAAATGTTAACTCCGATGGTAATTCCTTTCGAGTTTCCATAATCTCTATTTATATAATGTAGAAATCTTACATTATCAATGGTCGTCAAATATTCAACACCTAAAAGATTACTCATATCTTTATAGTAAACCGAAACATCAGCGGTAATACCCGGGAAAATCTGCTGCTGCAATCCAAGTTCGTACTGAATTGTTCTTTCCGGATCGAGGTCTGCATTACCTAGAGTCATACCATCAAGTTGGAGTGGAGTAAGAACATGCAGTGGCTGACTAAACATTTTTGAAAAACTTGGCATCTGGTAAAAATGCCCGTAAGCAGCATGAAATGCCCCCGTAGCCGATATTGGAAATGAAATACCTAGTCTCGGGCTAAAATTAATCTTTGTTGATGCTTTTCTTAAATTCACATCCGATGCAAGTTGAGAAGACTCAACTCTGTAATTTTTCGGAACCATCTCATTCGGCATAAATACATCCAAACGTACACCGCCGTTTACAATAATTTCACCAAGTTCAAGCTTATCTTGAATATATGCTGCAAATTCATTCGGATTAATTGTGTAATCGCGCCACAGCGTGTATTCGTCCTCAGTATATTTTCGATATCTAACAGTATCGAAAGTTTCTTCCCATGTTTTCCAATACTCAACCATTTGCTCCCAATAATCATTAAAAGTCAGATCGGGATCGGGGTCATAATTTACCCACTTTTTATTCTGCCAATCCGGTGTTGCAATATAACCCCAAGAGTAGGTATTATCATCATGATGCTTATATTCAAAACCGGCTTTAATGAAGTTATAATTATCCACCTGCCAATTTAAATCACCATTCATGATATATAATTTTCTATAGTTTTTACCGTCTTTGTTTGTATAAAAACCATCTGTATTCCCGAGGGAAAATCCGTCACTGCTGTAGCCGATAGGCTGAATGCCAGAGTCACCAGGATATTTAGCAACTTTATTTGTTTTATCGTAATACCAATCTCCTCTATTGTACTGATAAGATAGAGCAATATTATAAAAGAATTTATCTGAAGGTGTGTGCCTCAAAGTTAAAAAATGACTTTGACTGAATGATTCACTCGTTCCGGTCCCATCCGGCTGATATCTTCTGAATCTGCTGGAACTACCTTGGGTTCGTCCCCAAGCTCCGAAAGCTTGATAAGCTATTTTCAATCTTGAAAACGGTAAGAAAGTTAATTTGAAATTACCTGAAAATCTATCAGTTGTAGATAACGGTCCTATAGATCCATCTCCTGTTTTCAGCGAATCGGGGATTTGAATTGCTTGAGAGGCAGAAGCTTCTTGAGATCTTTGTTCGCGATACCACCTTTGATATGCAGCAATTCTCCAACCGTCAAGCGGATTATATCTTCGCTCATACCAATAAATACTTTCCGAACTATTATATCTTCCTACGACAGAAACACCTAGTTTATCACTGATTATTGGAACGCTGATTGTAGCTTGAATATCTTTTTCCGACAAAGGATTAATATTATCGATCCCAATAAAAACATCATTCCTTTTACTAGCCCAATCACCAATAAAAACACTTACATCTCCAGAAAAAGTAGGAGCTATTCCTTTAGTAATAATATTAACAACGCCGGACTGTGCCGAACCATATTCAGCATTAAATGTTCCTGTGATAACTTCCAATTGAGAAATCATAGAATTCTCAACAATAACATTAGAACCACCGTTCTGGCTGAAAGAGTTAGTTACAGGGACGCCGTCAATAACATATGCAACTTCCCTTGAACGACCGCCTCTAAAATGAAGTTCTCCCCCGGCTTTTACAACCCCAGGCTGCAAAGCAATAACTTGGCTTACTTCAGTAACAGGAAGAACACTTATCGCGTCGGAATTTACAACAGATGAAGAATAAGTCCTGTCCTTTTCAATAGGAGGTCTTTCTGCTTTTACAACAACTTCTGAAATTTCTATAGATGAGGAACTTAATTCAGCATCAATTTTGGTAGTTTTATCAACATTGACCATAACACCTTCAACTTTATAATCGGCATATCCAATTGATTTAAATATAACGTTATAAGTTCCAGGTCTTACATTAAGAATGGTATAATAACCGTCAATATCGGAAGCAGTTCCTTGGGTTGTTCCTTCTATCATAATGTTGACACCGGGAAGCGGATCACCGGTAGCTTTATCGAAGACACGTCCAACAATTTTACCTGTTGTTCCTGCTTGTACTGCTGTTGAAAAGAGAAAAAAGAATATGAGACTAACTGTTATAAATCTGTAAAAATTTTTAATACGCAAATCATCCTCATTAATTAATTTAGATTATAGACTTTATAACGGGTACTAATAACTGAAAAATATCATTTACAAAAATGAAATCACAAATTCAAAAAAGTTAAACTACGCAATCGATTGTATGCTCATAAGTTTCTTATTAGTTAAATTAAATAGTGTTAAATCCAATCGATTGTCTAAATGATACAAGCAATAATGTTGTTATTACTACGACTAGCAATATTTCTTGTATTATTTACAACAAAAAAATAGTTATTAAATAATTCAATGTCAATATTTTTATTTGAAATTTCTAAGGGAAAAGTATCCCCTAAGTAATTCCTCTATTTATAATGATAATTAAACCAAATAATTTTAAATAAAACATCATCTATTTTAATAATCCCTAAGATTATCAGTATAATAATCTTAGGGATCAGGAGGACTATAAGTACTTAATATATACTACCTTATTTCAGCAAAAGCATTTTCTTTGTTTGGAAGAAACTTCCTGCTTTAATGCTATAGAAATATACGCCTGTTGATAGATTATTAGCATTAAATTGAATTTGATGTTTGCCAGCACTTTGTTTTTGATCAACAAGTGTTGTTACCAATTCACCGAGTAAATTGTACACTCTTAGCGTTACATCACTCTGTTTTTGAATTGAATAGCTAATTATTGTTGTAGGATTAAATGGATTCGGATAATTCTGATTAAGAGAATATACCTCAGGCGTGATTACTCCTTCTTCAACTTCTACAACATGACCATAACCACCTAAGGCTTCAACTTCTTCAGCTGATAAAACTCTATCAAAGATAATTGCTTGAGAAATGTTTATTATACCATCATCTCCATCATTATCCCCAAATAGAATTAATTGTGTATCATAACCTTTAGGACCGAAAGAAAATCTGTTATCAATTTTTTGCTTACCACTTTCTTCGTGGGATACTTCTATACCGTCAATATAGTATTGAACCGCACTTGTGGTTGTATCCAACAAGTCAACAGTGATAATTAATCTGTACCATTCGTCCGGAGCTACAAATGCACTATCAGAATAGCCAAGATCACCTACACCTATTTCACCAGATGGTTTGATGAAAAATTCTGCATCATTGTTGTTTAATGAATCAGTTTGGAAAAATGCACGCCAATTTCCTAATGCATCTACACTAAAATCAAAACCAATTGTATATCTATTAACTTTTAATCCACCGCCACTTGGCGCCATATCAGGAGTAGCAACAAAATGATTACGCGGACCAATCTTAACAGCTCCGTCACCAGCCTCTGGACCAGCTACTGCTTCGGCAACAGGATCAGCGCCATCTTTATTAACCAGCTGCAGCGGATTTCCAACTGTAGCTTCAGTCAATGAATCTGGATTATCAAATTTCCACCATGCAACTATAGATTCTTCAACCGTACCATGCTGGTAGCCACCAAGCCCCGCTACTGCTCTGCCAGTTAATGAAGAATCATAAAGTGCTACTTGTGCAACTTCAATAGTATTATCTTCACCATCATTATCAGCAAACAATAGAAGAACATCTTCTAATGAAAACCTGCTGTCAATTGTTTGATTTTTAGCTTTATTTACCAATATACCATCAAGGTAAATATCAACTGCAACAGAATCGGCTGAGATCGGTGTGGAAACGAATACCATTCTATACCAATCCCCCTCAGTAATTATACCAGGATCCGACCATCCAAGCGCACCTATACCAATATCTTTATCACTGCTTAAAAATAGATCTCCGTCATCATCGTTTGCCGTATTTGTCTGCATTAAACTAACCCAATCATTTAATACGTTCACTTTAAAATCAATACTCAGAGCATAACTGTTAGTCCTAGTTCCGCCGCCGTTAGGAATAATTCCCGTAGCAGCTTTAAAATAACTTCCAACCCCTATAGATACAGCGCCGTTTCCATCTTCAGGTCCTGCAACTACTTCAGCAGTACCAACCAATGTAAGCGGTGTACCAATTGTAGCCGCAGTAATATTGCTTGGATCATCAAAATCCCATTGTGCAATTGGTTCGAAATTTTCTGTTTCCTTATGCTTAAAACCACCCAATGCTGCGACTTCAACATTAGTTAATGCAACATCATAAATAGATACTTTAGCAACTTCCATTACATCATCTTCATCACTATTATCAGCAAAGAGTAATAACTGAATTGCCTCATTCCCATCACCGAATGAAAATCTATTATCAATTTCCTGATGTGCTTCTCTATCTAGAGTTTGTCTTACACCATCAAAATAATATTGTACTGCATTAATACTTGTATCAGATAAATCAACGACTATTGCTAATCTATACCATTCACCTGGTACTATTGCATTAACAGTATATCCAGCGCCGCCTACACCAACATTTCCGTCATCAGGTTTAATAAAAAATTCTCCGTCATCTTCATTTGTAGGATCAGTCTGCATAAAACAATGCCAGTTAAGTAGATCGTGTACTTGAAAATCATAAACAATTGTATAAATATTTACCCTTTTAGCTGTGTCAGCGCCGCTTGGAGCTAAGTATGGATTTGCAATATAGTGACTACCAATACCTATTGATACAGCACCGTCGCCATCTACAGGTCCAGCAACAGCTGAATCTGTTCCGACAAGAATCAAGTCGTCGCCAATATCAGCTTTAGTCAGGTTAGCCGGGTCATCGAACAACCATTGTGCAACCGGTGTTTGAGCAAAAGAAATGCTCATTGTGAATGCTACGAATAAAAAAATAAGTTTTACTTTCATGGAGATACTCCCTAAGTTAGTTAATGGTTAATTAGTTATCACAAATTTTTTGCAATTTATTTAAAACTATAAAGTTCTTTCCAACAATAGATTTATCAGTTCACATGGTCATCTGATACTATTTCAGCAGCGTCATTTTCTTTATATCAACAAAATTATTAGCTTTTAATTTATAGAAATATATACCGCTGCTTAAATTTGAAGCATCAAATATTCGAGTATAACGTCCTGCACTCATCCTTCCATTTTCTAATTCTGCAACTAACTCACCAAGACTATTGTATATTCTTAATGTTACAATACTTGTCTCTTTAAGATCAAACTGAATTGTTGTTGTCGGATTAAATGGATTAGGATAGTTGCTATATAATTGATATTCATTTACTACTACTGATTCATCTTTTTCTACACTATTAGGATCTCTTATTTGAAAACTTATTTCAGGAGACCAAGATGACCACTGCAGATTTTTATCCCTGTATCTTACTCTTGCCCATACTTCTCCAAATGTATTTTCATTTACTACATATTCGGTAAGATCAATTCCGGCATTAAGATCTACTGGTATATAATCGGGTGGCTGGGGTGTTCCATAAATATCTTCATAATCTCTTTTAATATCTATAACAGGTGAATCGTAATTCCCCGCAGTGGTAGTAACTTGGAATTGTGAACTCATAATATCATAAGTCCCGGCAAAATCTGATGCAATAAGAGTAAATGGTGGCTCCACTTGAGAACCTTGTCCTGGTTGCGTTAAAGAAGGGGTAGCCGGCGGAGTTTCATTTTTTTTGTCACGGATAAAATGATCGATCACAACATTTGCTAACGGATTCTGAGGATTTCCTAAACTATAAGATGTCACTTCATAGAATTTGTTAGCTACATCAATATCAACAATAGAATAACAGTAATGATCAAATGTTTTTTGAATTTCGGGATAATTTTGCTGATTACTATACATTTCCCATCGATCCAGTGCACTAGCGGCACCGCCACTAAGCATTAATCTTAGTCCGCTGTTAAGTGCTGTACCTCTTTCGTAATTATGAGAGTGACCATAAGTCAACATATCAACTTTTGAATATTTTACAAGTGTGGGTATTATTCTATTTTGGACGTATGCGGTATTTCCGTCAGGCCACAATTCACTATGTCCCGGATGATGAAGAAATCCAAAAATCCATTCAATTGTATCATCATTTTGTGCTTGGGCAAGCACTTGATCTAGCCATTCAATCTGCGCATCATTCCTCAATTGAACATTACTATTCAATCCAAGGAATAATACTCTGCCTATTCTGAAAGAATAATATTTCTCACCTTCTGTACCGCCAAAATCTTCGTATTTCATAAACTTATAATAATGAGGTGATTCACCTTCATGATTACCAATACTTACCATAAAAGGAACTGATGTTGATATGGAAGAAGTCGGATTAAAATATTCCGGGATATATTGAGATAGCACTCCCCCGCTCGTTACAATATCGCCAACATCAAATACAAGGTTCAAATCTTCTTCGATGTTCTCACCGTAAAGTGATAGAGCCGTATTCTTCAGTGTGTCATTTATCTCTCTAAATATTTGTGGAACAGTTCTACTATCGCCATAAATCGCAAAACGAATATGTTCTGTAGAATCATTATCAACAGGTTGAGTTCTGAATTTATATATTTCTGATGTTGTGCTATCAGTTTTAACTTGATAATAATAGATAGTACTCGGTTCCAAATTTTCAAGTTTAGCAGTAAACCAATTGATCACTAAATCACCGCCATCAATAGTAATTGTCTCCGGTGTAACTTGATTCCCTAAACTGGGAGTAAGTCCGTATTCCGCAGAAGGATTATCACCCTTGTATGCCCAACAAACATAAACTGATGTGGGAGTTGGTGATTGTAAGTATGGACTGGATTCTGATTTAATTGTTTCAACTACATGTTCATACCCTCCAAGGTCTTTCATCTCTGCATCTGATAGATCTCTGGAGAAAACTTTAATATCGGCAACATCAAGAGTATTATCTTCATTGTTCTCATCTGCAAAAAATAATACTTTTGAATCCAATGAAAATCTTCCGTCAACTGCACCTGGTGTTCCCGTTAGCGCTTTCTTACCATCAATATAATAATCGTGACGCACACCATTGTATACGCTGATAGCAACTCTATACCAATCCCCCGGTTTTAAAATACTGTATGTGTATCCTGTAGCACCAACACCCATATTACCACTTGGACTAATAAACCAATCACCGTCATTTGTGTTTGACGGATTTGTTTGATAGAATGCATACCATCGACCAGTCATAGGAATTTTTATATCCATTACAATTGTATAACTATTTACTAAACTACCTCCGCCATTTGGAGCAATGCCGTGGTTTACAGTATAGTAACTCCCTAAATAAACTCTAACAGCACCAGATGTGTCACTTGGACCAACGACTGCATCGTGACTACCACTTAATATAAGTGCATTGCCAATTTCTGCTTCAGTTAAATTATTCGGATTATTAAATGACCAATGACCAACAAGTCCGCTAGGAAACTGTTGTGTATTATTACTTTGAGAAAAAAGAATTATCGGTGTAAAAAAAAGAGTTATTAAAAGTGAAACAAATAGGTGTAGAAATTTGTTCATTAAATTTTTTCCTTTCTGAAAGACATCACATGTGTTGTTATTACAACAAGAACGTTTTATTTTAGTTCTACTTACAACAAAAAGTATGGAATTAATACTTTAATGTCAAAGATTTATTTAAATATATTTTATTTTCTTGCATATATATTCTTTCAATGATTGTATAATGATTTCACTTTCGAAATATTTTTGCGAAAAAGTTCTTGATATATTAGCTGATTTAAGATTAAAAATAATTGACAATACTAGCTGTAACCCCTAACTTTGCAAAGTAACAACCTGAGCTAAAAATTAATTGGTGAAACTGATAATATGAAAAGCCCGCTTTATTTAATTAACAAACGTTTCAACACTTTGAGAAAATCAGAGAGACGTGTTGCAGAATTTGTACAAAAGCATCTGGATGAAGCCGTTCTCCTTACTACTCAAGGTCTTGCGAACCGCTGTGAAACAAGTGACGCTACTGTTATAAGATTCTGCCGTTCACTCGGTTACAAAACATTTAATGAGTTCAAAACAGCGCTTGTCCCTGAATTGCTTCATAGCGGCGAAAGCATATTAAAAGGGATTGGAGAAAAAGGTGAACCTGAGAAAATAAAAGAAACTTTTCTTCACAATGTACATCATCAGATCGACTCCACAGTGATAAATCTAAACTTCGATGATTTAAAAGAAATTGCTCGGCAGATTATTGAAGCGAAAAGAATTATCATTATTGGAATTGGTGGTGCTGCTGGGGTTGCATATATTCTTAACGATTCACTTAGTGGTCTTGGTATCTATAGTAATTATATAAATGATCGATCAATCATTCAAAACATTATTCCAACTCTTAATAGTTCTGATGTTATTATAGGTATTTCCCATTCAGGTGAAACAGAGGAGATTGTTTCTGCTATTAAAGTTGCGCATGAATATGGCTCCGTTACTATTGCGTTAACTAACTTTTCACCATCTCCTTTAAGTAATAATTCAAAATATACATTACTCACAAGTGTGCCTAATAATCTTTTAGGAAGTTTCTCATGCCAATCCCGTATATCCCAATTAACACTTTTAGAGTTGGTTCTTATCGAAATCAAAAAGCAATTATCTAAAGCATCAAATAAGAATTCATCCCAGGATAAGCATACATAAGAATAGCTATCCCTCTAAATTGGGCAAACAACCTCCGATTAACATACTATTTAATTAAAATAGCCTTGCCGATCTTTTGATAATCAGTAGTTTGAAGTTTGTAGAAATAAATCCCCGAAGACATCTTCCTATCAAATGAATCAGTTCCATTCCATGTTACAGAGTAACTACCAGACTTGATCTCATCATTCATTAATTCTGTAACCAACTTACCTTCCACTGTATATATTCTCAAAGTAACTTTACCCTCTTTAGCAACATCGAATTTAATTATTGTTGACGGATTAAACGGATTTGGATAATTGTTATAAAGGTTTGATTCTTTTATAACACCAGGATTATCCTCAACATCCGTTTTTATTGTAACGGTAAAAGAATACTCTTCAGACCATGAAGACCACTGTAAATTTTTATCTCTGTAGCGTACACGCCACCAATATGATTTTCCTATTTGAAGGTTGTTGTCTTCAAGTGAACATTGCGTAAGATCAATTCCGGCATTTTTATCAATCGGAATGAAGTTTGGCGCACCGGTATCTAAATAAATATTTTCAAAGTCTCTCTTATTATCAACAAGTAAATTAGTATAATTCCCTTGCTGCGCAGTTACCTGAAATTGAGAACTCAAGATTTCATATGTCCCGTTATATTCAGTTGCATGTAATGTAATTGGCTGCGATACTTCACTATTGTTTGCTGGTTCAATTACTTCCGGTTTAGATGGCGGAGTTTCATTTTTCTTGTCTCTAAAAAATTGATCTACTCTTATATTATCAAATTCAATTTCATCCAAACCTATTGCGTACATTGCTCCATCGTACCTTTTATTCTCAACATCAATATCTATAATCGTATAGCTCCAATAATCATAAGTTTTTTGAATTTCAGGATAATCCGTTTGGTTAGGATATTCCCGCCATCTGTCCAACTCAGCGCCGCCGCCGCCATTTTCTAAAAGACGGAGACTTACATCATTTACTTGTCCCCTCTCATAAGCGTGAGAATGTCCGTAAGTAAGTATATCCGCTTTGCTGTACTTGCTCATAATGGGAATAACATTGTCTTGTACATACTTTTCATTTCCGTCAGGCCAAATTTCACTATGACCCGGACGATGTGTATAAGCTATCACCCAATCAATTGTTGAATCGGCTTCTGCAGTCTGCAGCAGATTATCCAGCCATTGCAATTGTTCCTCGGTATGAAAAATACTATGAACTGCAATAAAAAGAACTCGTCCATATTGAAATGAATAATACCTCTCCCCTTGCGGACCGGCAAAATCTTCATACTTCATATAATTGTAATAATTATCCGCATCATGTTCATGATCGCCAATACTTACCATCATTGGAACATTAGCTGTTATACCGGAAAGTGGTTCAAACCACTCAGCTTTATATTGGGATAATGTCGGACCGTAGGTGACAATATCCCCGTTACTTAAAATCAGATTCAGATTATTTTCAATATCAGGATCGCCGTATATTTCCGTTACTTTTTCTCTGATGCTTGAAACTACGTTTGTAAATTGATCGGGATAAGTACGTGTATCACCAATAATGGCAAAACGAATATGTCCGGTCTTTTGTCCTTTACGCGGCGGAGTTTTAAACTTATAAACATCTGATCTCATTGTATCAGAAACCGCTCTATAATAATAAACTGTTTCCGGCTCAAGGTTTGTTAATTTTACCCAATGCCATGTGGTCGAGTCTTCCCAGATATATACATCTCCAGATGCGGAATTACCTAAAGATTCTGTAGTACCATATTCAACAACAGACTCCGGTGAAATTGACGCATGCCAGCATACATAAATTGATGATTCTGTTGGAGATTGTAAATACGGTAGTATCACCGTATCAGGCGGTGCAATAACAACTGGTGGTCTATCATGGTACCCGCCAAGATCTTTCATCTCCTGGTCGGTTAAAGCCGTTGAAAAAAGTTTAACATCGGATACATCTAACTCGTGGTCTTCAGAGTTATTATCCGCGAATAATAATACACCACTTAAACACCACTTAAATCAAAAGAGAACCTACCGTCAACCGGACCTGGTCTTCCTTTCAAACTTTTATATCCGTCAATATAGATATCATATCGATCCCCGTTTTTTACTGATACACCTATACGATACCATTCATTAGTCTTTAAAGCATCTTGTGTGTAATAAGTATCTCCAACGCCAATATTACCGGATGGATTTATGAAGAACTCGCCATCATTAACGTTTGTTAGATCAGTTTGGTAAAAACAATACCAAGGAGATATAACAGGTATTTTAATATCGAAGACAAAACTGAATTCATTTACATTACTACCACCGCCAGTTGCGGAA
>JAADIB010000442.1 GCA_013151565.1 Chlorobiota bacterium | reverse complement strand
AGAAAGTTCTATTGAAGGAAAATACCGATTTTATTTTCTCTGTAGAAAAAGATAAGAGAATAATTGATAGAATAACTACTCTTACTGCACAAAAAGAAACTGTGTTTTTCAAAGACACAAAAGAAGGAATGCTAGGTATTAGAGTTGCGCGTGAGTTAGAGCATCCCAGCGATAAGCCCGTAACTTTGAGCGATGCGCATGGTCAGAAAACCGATGTCCCCGTTTTGGATAATACCGGGGTCACCGGTCATTATCTAAGCAGCGAAGGTGTTGAAGGAATGGAGGTATGGGGCAAAAGAGCTAAATGGGTTGCACTTTCCGGCACAGTTAAAGGAAAGGATGTTACTGTTGTTATAATGGATAAACCCGGCAATGTTGGATATCCAACTTATTGGCATGCACGCGGATACGGTTTATTTGCCGCTAATCCATTAGGACAAAAAATATTCAGTAACGGTAAAGAGGAAATGAACTTAACACTTAAACCGGGTGAGAGCGTGACATTCAAATACAGAATTGAAATACTTGACGGGAAGACTGATAAAATACAATTGGATAAAGAATACAATAAATTTGTTGCTGAATAAAATTAAAAGGATTATAAAATTATGACAAAGAAAATTGCTTTTTTCTTATTCTTAGCTGTTTCTTTTCTAATAGCGGGGAATAAATTGAACATGGAATGGGAAAATCTGTTTGACGGTAAAACCCTTGATGGCTGGGAGCAAAAAGGCGGTGAAGCCCAATATAAAGTAGAAGATGGAATGATCGTAGGTGTGTCAAAAGCTGACACTCCTAACAGTTTTTTGTGTACAAAACAAAAATATTCGAATTTCATTTTAGAGGTTGAGTTTTTAGTTGATGACAGGATGAATTCTGGAATTCAAATAAGAAGCAACAGTTTCGAAGAATACAGAAACGGTAGAGTGCACGGATATCAAGTAGAAATTGATCCGTCAAATAGAGCATGGAGCGCCGGTATTTATGACGAAGCAAGACGCGGGTGGCTCTATGATATGAAAAACAATGAGGCGGCGCGTAATGCGTTCAAGCATGGCGAGTGGAATAAATATCATATCGAAGCTATCGGTAATTCAATAAGGACTTGGATAAACGGTGTACCGGCGGCTAACCTGGAAGACTCGATGACAAAAGAAGGCTTCATTGCGCTTCAAGTACATGGTACGAAAGAATCCGGTATTGAAGTTAAATGGAGAAACATCCGCATCCTTGACCTTGGAACGACAAATGAATTTCCGCAAAAAATTATCAGTGGAGGTGTTAAATAAAGTGAGTGATAATAAAGAAACAATTCTGAACACAATCTATACAAAACCTCAGCTTTATCTGCTTGTATTGTTGAGAGTGATTATCGGATATCATTTTTTGTTTGAAGGCATAAATAAACTCTTTTCTGCTTCATGGTCTTCCGAAGGTTTTTTGGTTCAGTCAAATTGGATATTCTCTAACCTATTCAAATTCATCGCAAGTTCTCCAACGCTTTTGGCAGTTGCTGATTTCCTTAATATCTGGGGACAAATACTTATTGGATTGGGGTTGCTTGTTGGATTGTTCTCAAAATACGCTGCATATGCCGGAGCGTTATTGTTATTGCTCTACTATGTAGCTTATCCGCCATTTGTGGAAGGTTATACTTTTGTTGATAGAAATCTTTTGGAATTTTTCGGACTGTTGATGATTGCACTATTCCAAACCAGTCAAATAATAGGATTAGATGGATTGATTAGTAAGATAAGGAGTGAGAAAAATGGCTGATCAAGAAAATAAAAATAATAATTCAGAGAAAAAGATTAATCGAAGGGATATACTCAAGGGGCTTGCAACAACACCGATCCTTGGAGTTTTTGCATATGATTTCTATAAGAAAAAAGCTCTTGCGAGACTTAAAGATAAAGCGATTCATTTTAATTTAGGTATCAGTAATGAGAACCCGAAACCGCAGGAAGCAAATAAGAATAATGGCGAGCTTGTTCGCATTGGTATTGTTGGAGTCGGCGGCAGAGGAACTGCGCTGCTTAAGGCTTTGGGATTTGTGAATAAAGGATGGTACGATGAGCTTTATAATAAATCGAAGCTATTTGATAAAGGAGCAGAGCATAAATTACAGACATATTATAACCAAGATATGCTGAATGTTCAGGTTGTAGGTGTTTGTGATGTTTTTGATATGCGTGCTGAAAAAGCAATTAATACAGTTTCGAAAGGAATGCAGCCGAATGGTGAGCAGGCAAATACCCCCGGTGTTAAAAGGTATCTTCGTTATCAGGATATGCTGGCTAATCCAGAGATCGATGCAATAATTGTCTCTGTCCCGGATTTCCATCATGCGCATGTAACAATTGATGCCGTTAATGCCGGTAAGCATGTATATTGCGAAAAAGCGTTGACACTGACCGAAGATCAACTTCATAGAGTTTATGCGGCAGTTAAGAAGAGCGGAGTGGTATTTCAGCTTGGGCATCAGAACAGTAAGAACGAATCGTTCAAAAAAGCAAAAGAGATTGTTGACAAAAATATTATTGGTAAGATCACTCTGATTGAAGCAACAACAAATCGTAATACTCGCCCAGGAGCTTGGTATAGGGATCTAGACAGTAATGGAAATCCGAAACCCGGATCAACGAAAACAATAGACTGGGATCAATGGCTTGGCAATACACCTAAAGTTCCTTTCAGTATTGATCGGTACTACGGTTGGGCTAGATATTTTACGTATGATACCGGACTTGCCGGACAGTTGTTTTCACATGAGATTGATTCAATAAATCAAATTATGGGGTTTGGGATTCCTAAATCAGTTACCTCTTCCGGCGGAATTTATTTTTATGATAAAAACACACGTGATATGCCGGATACGTTCCAATCGGTATTGGAATTCCCCGACAGAAAATTTTCTGTTTTATACACTGCCATGCTTGCAAACAGCCGCTCACGCGGGAGAGTGTTCATGGGACACGACGGCTATATGGAAGTCGGCGGAAGGCTCAAAGTTTATCCGGATAGAGATTCAACACAATATAAAGAACAGTTGAAAGCCGGGATACTAAAGACAAATGAACCAATGTTCGTTTATCCGAAAAACAAAATTGATGTTGACGGAATAACTTCTGCTTCGGAAAAATATTATGCCGAGAGGGGATTGATCAATACTTCCGTTGGCGGGAAGAATATTGACATCACTCATCTTCATATTAAGGAATGGGTCGATGTTATTAGAAACGGCGGAACTACAGCCTGCAATATTGATAAAGCATTCCAAGATACTGTATCGGTGTTGATGGTTCATAGGTCCTATGTTGAGCAGCGACGAGTTGAGTGGGATCCAATAAAGAGAAGAATAGTATAATTGAACTGAGATATTTCGTTCAGCTTTGGAGGGGGTAATAAAAGATTCTGAATTTTCTTTTTACCCTCTCTTCTTTTATATGATCAGTTAAATTCAAAAGGGAAATAATAATGTTTAAAATAAGATCGTTAGTAATAATGTTACTCCTAATTTTTACTGCACTTGTATTTGGAGGAAATAAACCAACCGGAAAAGATTTCACTCATTTTGTTTAATCCATTTATCGGTACGGTAGGAAATGCTAACACATTCCCCGGACCAACGCTACCGTTCGCTATGGTGCAGTTAAGTCCTTATATAAAATCTAATAAGATATACGGTTTCAGTCATACACACAACAGCGGAAGCGCTGGCGGAGGCAGCGGTGTTAAAGGTGATGTTCTTTTCATGCCTACCGTCGGCGATCTTAAAACTAATACTAAAAATGATTTTGCTTCTTCATTCAGCCATAGAAACGAAGAAGCCATACCGGGTTATTATAAAGTATTTTTGGATGACTATAAGATATCGGTTGAATTAACAACTACAACACGAGTTG
>JAADIB010000012.1 GCA_013151565.1 Chlorobiota bacterium | reverse complement strand
ACCCTTGTTTTTTCAAGTTATTGATAAGTCGCTCAAGAATTGACTTTTCATTTACTAGGGTCAGGCATTTGGGAGAATTTTTTGTTAAAGGGAAAAGACGACTACCCGTACCTGCCGCAAGAAGTAATGCAGTGGAAATACGATTGTCACCATAATAATTGTCTAAATTAATACTCATACTTTATTCAATTGGTGTCATCAAAAAAAACGAAAATGCTCTTTAAAAGCTCTTAGGCGTACTAAATATTAGTACTTTGATGGTTGGACTGATTACTGATAATTCAACTATAAGTATGAAGTTTGCGAATGCGATGAAAGATTGCTTAAAAAAGCACATCAACAAAAGTGATAGTACATGATTGAAATCAAAAGATTTATAATCCGTGTGCAAAGATACTTAAATAAATCAGAATAACAAATGTTTATATTTTAGTACTTTAGTGTCGAAATAATTTAAACAAATAAATTAAAAGCTTAATTTTATTGGCAATAAATTGAAACGAAAATGCACGAAAACTTAACAAAGTATAAAAATAATAGCCTAGATAGTAGTAAATTCAGAGGTTGCAATCCGCTTCAACTTTCTTGTAACTTGACAAGTCTGAAGCCCCGCAATCGGCTACTATTCTTATACTGACCGTTAAAGGTGATGGGAAAAGGAAGCAAGTTAAAAACGCTTATAACCATCGTCTCAAGAGCGCCTGCCATTAATCTGGGGCGTTTTCGTTTTGCAAAGTGGGTTTTATGTTGTAATTTATGTATAAACATAAATTAGTTGGCAATATTTTTAATTTAAATAAATTTTAAGCGGTTGCTTAACTCAAAGATTTG
Source organism: Chlorobiota bacterium (assembly GCA_013151565.1). Lineage (GTDB taxonomy): Bacteria > Bacteroidota > Ignavibacteria > Ignavibacteriales > Melioribacteraceae > SZUA-22. The sequence continues at coordinate 2,839 of JAADIB010000012.1, read as the reverse complement.
GTGGTCGGCGCGTAAGTGGCAACCTCGTTATACATATTATAGCTTGAACGGATAGGGAGTACCAAATGTCGCTAGATGATTATAGAAAAGAATTTGAATGCTCCGCGAATAGATCCCTTTCAATGCCGCTCGCAGGAGCAATTATCTGGGCTGTTATTGCGGTTGTGGCTACCCAGCTTAGTGAGCCTACATCGACGCTAATTTTACTATTTGCTTCTGGGGCAATATTCCCTGTTGCCTTATTGATTGCGCGGTTTAGAGGAGAGAATCTTGTTTCTTCATCTAACCCTCTCGCTAAACTCATAGGGCTAAGCATATTGATGGTAAATCTGCTTTGGGCCGTTCACATACCGTTATTTTTATATTCTCCTACCTTTGTACCATTGAGTCTCGGTGTTGGTCTTGGTTTGCATTGGATTGTATATTCATGGATTGTGCAACATCCTGTAGGAATTATTCATGCTATTCTACGCACAGTTTTGATTCTTCTTGCATGGTTAGCCTTTCCAGAGTCAAGGCTTTTGGCTGTGAGTGTTGTTGTGGTTTTTGTTTACGCTGTAAGTATTTATCAAATGACCACTAGACCTATTGCCTACACATAACCAAGCTGTGCATTTAATCAGAAAGGAGACTCTAATGCCAAAATGGGAAGAAATACGCAAGATTGGGAGAAATAGATTCATCCAGCTATATGGCGTCGTGCTGTTTGTTTGTATTGGGCTATCTGTGTCTGTGTTGGTTAGCTATTTTGTTTTGGATCGCCCAATCACTCTCGGCAGTTTCATGGGTAGTTTTATTGCCTTCACAATCATAGGCTATTTTTTCGGCAGGATGTGGTGGGAAAATGGTGAAAAGAAAGCTGGTTTTAAACAAAACAAAGGAGAAACCGAATAATCCACTGCGGTTATCGTTCACCGAAATAATATAGCATACTAATTCTTATTACAAATTGCTATATCAAAATCACTGGCAAGGTTTAGTAATAGAAAGTTGTATGTAGATTTGTTTCGTGCCATTTATCGTTTCGAACAAAGAATCACAATTTACACTTGGTTGAACGAAAATAACACATGGTAATTTCGCCGAATTATAATGTACACCTAACGTTATAAAGGATTGATCTCGAAGCCCCGATAAAAAGAATCGGGGTAAACTCTGCCGAGGGACAATCCAATATTGTAGTTTCCTCGAAAAAAAACTACGGGGCAGGTAGTTGGATAAATTATTTGTAATGCTGTTACAGCACAAACCTCCAAATCAACTTTGTAAGCACGGTAGTATTGGTCGAACTCCAAGCTCCTCCGTTTGTATCAAACTCCTGATTTACAACAAAGAAAAAATTTGTTCCAGGCGTTGGGATCCAATTCACACGGAAATTCAGCAGTACTTCGTTATCGTCATTGTTCCATTGCCCAAAGACCGAACCAAAAAGATCGGGACTAATTGCAAGATTGATTCTTCCTCCGAATTCGTTTACAGTAAAGGTTCCTTCCGGTAATGATATATAATTCTGTGCAATACTAGAGCGAATACTGATGTTGCTGTTGATCTGGAATGTAGTGCCCAAATATAATTCAGTTCTTTTGCCGGTATAAAAATCACCCCAATTAGCTTCAAAAAATCCATAGATGGGACGTCCCTCAAATGATTCCAATTGGACCTCGTAACGGGTAAACCAATATTCATTACTCGGAATAGTAACATTGTCGAAAATTTCAAAATCCTCTGTTAAATTTTCAGCAATACGCTGTATATTGAATTCGAACCATTCACCGCTCTTAGTCATAAAACCTAGTGGTCTGAACTCGGTATATAATGACTGAAGTTTATGAGTTTGGTCGTCAATATAATAATTGAAGTCCATTGGTTTGAATTCTAATTGCTGTATTCCCGGCAGGAATGAAGGACGAGGTCTGATCTTAAAATCAGCGGTGAACATTTGGTAATTTGTTCTGCGCAGGAAACCGGTTTCAGGACTAAAACTTTTTTCTGCTCTATCCCACGCTGCAGAAAAGAGGAACAGATCATTCGGATAACTTACAAATAGGCGAGATGCAAAACCGGTTTTCTGAGCTGCATCGGATGTATAACTTTGTGCAATAGCTCCGCCGAAGGAAAGATTCTTATCACCGAATGCTTCTGATGTTGAGAGAAGGAAATCAGTGCCGTAAACAGCATTCTGCCTGTTCGGTTCAATTTTTCCTACACCGATTATCCCAATATTCGACTGCTGTAAAATATCCTGCTTCCATCTAAGCACGGTATAATTTGTGGGGGGTATTGAATCATGCTTCGCCGTTTGGATATTCATTCCGCCCAGAGTAGTGTTGCCTGTTTTACCTAACAAACGCGCGCCTGCAATAATCGGGATCGTATTTCGGTCGGGAGCTAAACCGATTCTTCTACTGTAAAACGGTCGGATGCTATATCCAAGCCTGAAATCAAAATAGTCTTGTCCCTCAAGAAAGAACTCTCTCTTTTCAGGATAGTATAATGAAAAGCGCGATAAATTAACTTGCATACGATCTGATTCAACTTGGGCAAAATCAGTATTAAAAGTTAAATTAAGCTTCATTGTTGTTGTGATCAGATAATTTATATCACCGCCAATGTTCGAGGTAAAAGTATTTCCTCTTTCCTCATTATTTTCAGTGCCTGCTAAACCATAGGGCTTTATTTCTACAAGAGTAACATTGTTTACACCTTCAATTCCTGTTAATTTACCGGCGCGGGAGACTTGCATTATATCATAATCACGGGACCAACCTTGCCACAGAACTTGCTCTCGTTTCCTTTTAATATTGCGTTCAAAATTGATCCCCCAAATCTGGTTTTCTTT
>JAADIB010000126.1 GCA_013151565.1 Chlorobiota bacterium | reverse complement strand
GTGTTGATGTGTAAAGAGAATTACTTGTGTCTTTTAACTCATTAGAACTATTATAAGCTTCCACTTTGTAAATATATTTTGTTCCTATTTTTAAGCTGTCGCCATCGTTATCATCTATGTAATTTGTATCACTTCCTGTTATGTAAAAATTCTTTATAAATTCTTTGCCAGATTCGTCAACTCTTACTAACTGGTATTTATAATTATTCTCTTTATCGTTTTCTGATATATTCCAATTGACTTCTATCCTTTGAAGATCTTGCCAATCCGTCTTTAGTGTAATTGTACTGCTGATTTTATTTACCGGCGGAGGTTCGGTTGTATTACAAGATGTTATAAGGCTGAGGCTGAGGAGAAGGCTGAGTAGAAATAACAGATTTGAGACAAAAGATTTTAGAATATTGATTTTTATTTTGGTTCTTAGATTTTTCACTGATCTTCTATTTAAATAATATTTATAAAGATAAAAGTAAACCTAGCTTTATAAAAATGAAAATTCATATCGGGGTAAAAAACTTTACCATAATTTTCTGTATTGTGCTTTATTAATAAAACGTCCGAGGTTCTTTTGTAGTCTTTTAATTTTCAAACCTCGCAGGTTTCAATTCATTTTTTTAATCAAGTATCTCTATATAATTAAAGAAGCCCAACCCTCGCAGAGCGGGATTGGGCTTATAAATATTGCATGTCACTAATGCCATGTGGCAGCATTTTAACTTATTTACTTAATACCGGCAATCTCCTCAAGCATTGGAGTTGTAAGCGATTTCGGACGTTCGATTGGATAACCGAGCGCTCTATCCCAAACAATGTTTGCAGCAACGCCAAGCGCTCTTCCTACGCCAAATAGAACTGTATAGAAATCATATTCTTTCAGTCCATAATGCCATTGAATAACACCGGATTGTGCATCGACATTAGGCCAAGGATTTTTTGCATGTCCATGCTCTTGTAAAATATCAGGAACAACTTCGTAAAGAACATTTACATAAGCAAAGATCGGATCATCAGGTAAATGCTTCAAGCAGAATTCACGCTGTGCTTGATATCTCGGATCGGTTTTTCTCAGAACTGCATGACCATAACCAGGAATAACTTGCCCGGAGTTCAAAGTATCCCAGACAAATTTAGTCATTTCCTCTTTTGTAGGAACTTTGCCGCCCATCTTATCCATTACACCTTGTATCCAGCGTAGTACTTCCTGATTAGCCAAGCCGTGCAGAGGACCGGCTAAACCGTTGATCATTGCAGATATTGAATAATACATATCCGACAGCGCGCTTGCAACAAGATGCCCTGTATGAGCGCTCACATTACCGCTTTCATGATCGCTGTGAAGCAAGAAGTATAAACGAGCTACATCATCGTACGGTTTATCGATGCCCATCATGTGAGCAAAGTTTCCGCCCATATCTAAATTCGGATCGGGAGCAATAATATCGCCGCCTTTATATTTAAGACGATAAATGAATGCAGCCACTTCCGGTAATTTTGCAAGTAGATTAAGAGCATCCTCGTATGTTGGTTTCCACATATCAAATTTATTGATGCCGGCATTATACTCTTTAACAAATTCGGATTCTTTCTGCATAGAAACTATTGCCGCCGAGAACATTGCCATCGGATGCGAATCTTCCGGCAGCGCTCTTAACATATCAAAAACATACTCTGGAACTTTTTTGCGTTTGTTGAATTCTTCGGCAACTGCGCTCACTTCTTCATCTGTAGGAACATCACCGGTTAAAAGCAGATAGAAAAACCCTTCAACATAAGGCATTTCTCCACCTGGAACTTTAGGCAGTTTTTCTAATACTTCCGGAATTGTGTATCCGCGAAACCTGATCCCTTCGTATGGATCAAGGTATGAAATATCTGTCGTCAAACATTTCACCCCGCGCATACCGCCGATTATTTGTTGAATTGTAACATCGCCAACTTTGGTATCGCCATACTCTTTCAGTAACCTTATTGTCCTAGGTCGTTGCGCATCGATTTTTTCAGCTAACTTTTCTTTTAAGTTTGACATATTCGCCTCCCCATAAATTAAATAATTATTTTATATCAAATCATTTTAGCGGATGGGATAATATCATTTCCGAAATCATCCTACCGCTTTTAACAGAACTTTCAATGGTACCGGGCAAACCTGTATTTGTCCAGTCACCGGCAATAAACAGATTGTTGAAATTATGATTCATTTTTTTTCGTTTTTTTATGGAATTTATATCAGAGATCATTGTGGCTTTTCTCTCCTTAATAATTTTAGAATCTATAATTTCCGTATCAGTTAATATAGTGAAATATTTTTTTAATTCCGAGATTGCTGTCTCAATTAAGTCGTTTTTATTTGAAAAAATAAGATCATCCGCCGCGCTTTTGACCAAACTGATATATTCTCCCCTATTGAAAAGCCAGTGGAATTTACCGCCTACAATTCCATAAAATTTTTCTTTAAGCGGGTTTTTGCTAAGCCAAAGATTTACGGATAATATCGAAGAGTACTGCAAAGATGGAATGTTCAGTTTTTCAATAATATCATCAGGAATGATCTTAAGCAATTGATCGGAAGTAATTGCAGAAATAAGATAATCAAAATCAATAATTTCTCTTTTGGAAGTCAAAACTTTACTTGCTTTTCCATTCTCAAATTCAATTTTTATTACTCTCTCACTCGTAACAATTTTTCCGCCTTTATTTTTGATGAAATTTTCCGCCGGATAAATAAGCGCTTCACTCAAGCCGGTATTCGGTATGACGATGTTCGAACTATCCTTCCCGCTGAAGAAAATGATCTTGATCATCTCAACAAAAAGTTCTGCTGAAGCTAGTCCGATTTGAGTATTCATAGCGCTTATTACAACATTATCCCAGAATTTTTTAATTACCGATTCCGATTGTCCATGACTGCGAAGCAATTCCTCGACAGACTGCTCATCCCCGGTTTTCACTCGTCCTGTTCTTAGACCAAGAAAAAATTTCAAAATGGATATTCTTTCACTAGAAGTAAGTAATTTGAAATTGATGAAAGCATAGAGCAGATTGAGCGGATAAAATTTACCTGGGACTGATAATTTAAAAGTTTTGCCCTTCTCAGCCACATAATTTATTTCAAGAGATTTCTGGAAGTCAAACTTATCCATGGAATTTATCTTATCGATATAATCGAGCGTGTGGGTATAACATCCCATTAGAAGATGCTGCCCGTTATCAATTATAGTCTGCTTATCGTCTAATTTGAACGAGTATGTTCTACCGCCTAATTTGGGTGATGCTTCGAGTATCTCAACATGAAATCCATTCTCGATCAAATAGATTGCCGCAGAAAGTCCCGATAATCCCCCGCCTATGATTAGGATTTTTTTCATGCTTCAATTTAGGAAATTAAGAGAAACTTTTCAGAAATACTGAAAATGTGCTGTAGTTAATAGACCAAACTGTACTTTGCCCAAACTCCAACAGCAATTGCTGTCTTTTGCGTTTTTGAAACTTTGATATTTTCTTCAAATACGTTAAAGTTTTTGGCTTCAAGTTTTTTAAGTAGGTTAAAATAAATATGCTGCATTGCTCTTGCTGCGAACATCGAAGGTTTATCTTCAAAATTTAATGATTCATTTGCTAAGTGAAAATAGTTCTTAGCTCTTTCCGCTTCGAACCTCATAAGATTAACAAAATTATT
>JAADIB010000228.1 GCA_013151565.1 Chlorobiota bacterium | reverse complement strand
GGCTGAAATGCCTTGGGAATTGAAATGGCCTAAGCTAATTGGTATTAAGCTCACCGGGAAACTTTCGGGTTGGACCTCACCTAAAGATGTAATTTTGGAAGTAGCTGGAAGACTTACTGTAAAAGGGGGAACCGGAGCAATTGTTGAATATTTTGGCGAAGGAACAAAATCTATTTCGGCTACGGGTAAAGGAACTATCTGCAATATGGGCGCCGAAATCGGCGCGACAACCTCGCTGTTTCCGTTTGATGAAAAGATAGCAAACTATCTAAAAATCACCAGAAGAGAAGATGTTGCAGAATTGGCTTTAGCACATAAAGAATATTTAGTTGCTGATCCTGAAGTTGCTGAAAATCCGGAAAAATACTTTGATGAAATTTTAGAAATAAACTTGAGTGAATTGGAACCGCATTTGAATGGACCTTATTCACCCGATAGAGCATGGAAACTTTCTGAAATGAAAGAAGCTGCAAAAGAAAATGACTTTCCTGAAGAATTAAGCGTTGGATTGATTGGTAGCTGTACTAACTCAAGTTATGAGGATATCGACCGTGCAGCCAGCATTGCTCGTCAAGCTTTAGACAAAGGATTAAAGGCAAAGTCGAAATTTACAATTACCCCGGGTTCAGAGCAGGTGCGCGCTACTATTGAGCGAGACGGACAATTGAAAACGTTTACCGATTTCGGCGGTGTAGTGCTTGCCAATGCATGCGGTCCTTGTATCGGTATGTGGGAGCGCATGGACAACCCCGAACAGAAGAAGAACAGTATTGTAACTTCGTTCAACAGAAATTTTGCAAAACGGCAGGACGGAAACCCGAAAACTTTAGCGTTTGTTGCCTCACCGGAAATCACTACGGCGCTAGCGCTTGCCGGCAAGATCACGTTCAATCCGGAAACAGATACACTTACCGATACTGAAGGTAATGAATTCAAATTAAATTCCCCTTACGGTGATGAATTGCCGGCAAAAGGATTTGAACCAGATCTAACCGGTTATCTGCCGCCTGTTGAAGATCCTTCAAAGGTTGAAGTTAAGATCAATCCTGACAGTGAACGATTACAGTTACTTGAAAGATTTAGTCCTTGGGATGGAAATGATTTTGTGGATATGCGGTTACTACTGAAAGCAAAAGGGAAGTGTACAACAGATCATATTTCAATGGCTGGTCCTTGGCTTCGCTTCCGCGGTCATTTGGATAATATTTCTAACAACTTTTTACTCGGCGCTGTAAATGCCTTCACAGATAGCACAGGCAAGGCTAAAAATTTGTTGACCGGAGAATATCAAGTTGTTCACGAAGTAGCCCGTGATTATAAAACTCATGGAATTGGCTGGGTGGTTGTAGGTGATGAAAACTACGGTGAAGGTTCGAGTCGTGAACATGCAGCTATGGAACCGAGATTTCTGGGCGGTAAAGCAATTATCGTTAAAAGCTTTGCACGTATTCATGAAACTAACTTGAAAAAGCAAGGAATGCTGCCGCTGACTTTTGCTGATCCGGCAGATTATGATAAAATTCTTGAAGACGATTTGCTCAGTATTGTCGGCTTGAAGGAGTTAGCGCCCGGCAAACAACTTAAATTGATCGTAAAACATTCTGACGGTTCATCTGATGAAATAATGCTGAATCATACAATGAATGAAAATCAGATTGAGTGGTTTAAGGCAGGGAGCGCGTTGAATTTAATTGCAGCACAGAATAAATAATTTCTGCATTATTAAAAAGCCCGACTTCTTGAGGATATCGGGCTTTTTATTGTTGCCAATGAATGGTTGTTGACAGTTAACTAAGTTTTTTGTGTTACAAAGCATTTCATAATGCTGAATATCAATTTATCGTGACTTTCATATATTGATCAAACTTTATTTGAGTAATATCATTTTCATTGTTTTAGTAAATCCGTTTGTAGTTAGCCTGTAGAAATATAAGCCGCTTGCGAGTTTGTTCGCATTAAATTCGACCTCATAATTTCCAGACTTTTGCTCTTTATTTACGAGAGTCGTTATTTCTTCTCCTAAAATATCAAACACTCTTAAAGTTACATGTGGCACAGAATAGTATTCTGTGCTACGTGGTATACTGTATTTTATTATTGTGCTTGGATTAAACGGGTTGGGATAATTTTGTTCCAATCTAAAATTATCAGGCAAATTGTTTGTAACCTTTTCCACACCAACGGTAACAGTATCAATAAATCTTAAAAGACCTTGATCGGAGTTAAAATAAATCGTTGCGGGGTTTTTATTATCGGACCAAATTTTTCCTGCATTGCCTGAATAGATTTTTTGAAAATGTTTACCATTATCTTCTGTTAAGTATAATCCTCCCGTATATGAAACATAAAGTCTACCCTCAACATACTGATCTACTAATATATTCAAAACTATTCCTTCTGGGTCAATCTCTAATAAGGTTGAATCTATTCTCTCCCAGCTTTCTCCACCGTTTGTTGTCATTGCTAAAATCCAATTATCATGTTCTGAATTGTATAATTGTCCACAGTAAAGTATATCAGGATTACTTTTACTTATTTCCAAAGCTCGAAGATCATCCCAATAAGTACTCAAGTTATTATTTACTGTTTCCCATGTTTCTCCAGAATCAATTGATTTTCTAATATAAGAGTTTAGTTCAATACCATATATAACATTTGCATCAAGAGAATTAAACACGATCTTTTCATATTCTGTCATAGTATCTACAATAGCCCAACTATTACCTCCATCTGTACTTCTAAATAAATGGGTCTCGTAAAACATAGGTCTAAAGTTTGATACGAATACTATATCTGGACTAATTGGGTCATAAACGACATAATCAACTTCATTAAAACTTTTAAACATATTTGTCGAATCCCATGTTACACCTCTATCAACAGTTTTTAACAGATCACCTCCAGCTGCAAGGTACCCTGTATCCGGATTAGATGGATTAAAAGAAAATGTAGAAAATAATATAACGCCGGATCCAGATTCATGTGAAATAACTTTTGTTGGAATCCTAGTTATCCCATTATCCGTTGAAATTGATATTGTATCAACCGAGACAATAGCGACCAATCTATTATTAATCTCCGGGTCAATGAAAAGATCATTTACGCTTTCACCAAGGTTTATAAAATCATCTATTTGTATAGAGTTAATATTACTTTTAGAAGAATTGTTAATCTGGGAATAAATATTATAATTTAATAGTATTGATAGGACAAAAAACGATATAGTTGTTTTTCTATGCATTATAAGAGAGAGAGAGAACTAAAAAAAGACAAGCACTCCTTTGGTTCCATAGTATTACCTCGTTTCTATGTTTTAATATTACTAGCACGTTAAGGAATTTTTTAATTTTTGTCAAACTGATTTTAATTAAAATATCAGCTCGGATTAATAATAGATTAGTGTTAGTAATATTGAGAAAGCATTATTAAAAATAAGTTAGAATCAGATGCCCAATCCCGTAATGCAGGATTGGGCTTTTCTTTTTTCTATTTTATCAATTTACTTTTTCTTAAAAGACAATTTGCCTTCACCGGAATAATCAATATAGATCGTATCTCCGGAGACAAACTCTCCAACAAGAAGTTCTGTTGACAACGGATTTATCAAATATTTTTGAATTGTACGCTTCAACGGTCTAGCACCGTAGGAAACATCATATCCGGTTTCTATTAAGAACTCCTTAGC